>NZ_JBFSTC010000127.1:0-9867 GCF_041466605.1 Vibrio sp. 10N.247.310.17
AGCTCGGAAGGATCCTTCAACCGATCACTTTGGCTTTAACTGATCGGCATTACCTATGAAGGGCGGTTTTTTTGTATCTGGTTTCTACTCCTGAAAGGTGTTGTCTCAGGTTACAGAGTCATTCGAAAGGCTTTAGAAATCAAAGGTTGAGAATGAATACGCTAAGATATGGTCGGCAATGTATTTGTGGGTGGCGGTCGTTGGGTGTGTTACTCCCCAGAAGACATAGCTGTCTGATCCGTACGCTGCGCAATCATTGGTTAAGCTGTGACTTTTTAGGTAGTCGGCTGCTGAGCTTCTATTGATATTTAGGCAGGCATCACTCGCGTTTCGAAAGCCATGTTGCTCTGGATTATCGGTAATGCTGGCGAACAACGCGCTTGCATCGAACAACACCACGTTTTTACCCATGCTTTGGTAATACTTGGCCTGCGTCTTGATGAATTGATTGAACTCTAAAATCTTGCCACGAACTTTAATGATCTCTTGTTCAGTTGAGTATTTGAATTGAGGTGCTTTGGTTGCATCAGGCAAGGTGAACAGCAGGATATTGTTTGCACCAGATTCCGTTAAGCGGATCAAAGCGCTGCTGAAATCGGCTTTTACATCGGCCACTTCTCGGTTGTAGTTCATAAAGTCATTGAGGCCAAACTCTAAAGTAAACAACGAGTTTTCTGGGCGGTAGTTTTTGGCGATTTTCATATAGGTTAAGTAAGAGGTGACTTGGTCATATACTCCGGTTAATGCGACGTATTGATTGGTGCCAGCAGCCCCACCTACTGCCCAGTTATAAAGAGGCACATCTTTCGCCTTGGCTAAATACTCTGTCCAGACTAAACCGTTTGAAAAGTGCCCTAAAAACCATGAGTTTGCGTTCGGGAAAACCCATTGAGAACCGTTAAATAGGTTACCGGTGTCAGAAAGACTATCACCGAAGGTGACGATACGGTTGATGGTGTTCGCTTGGACAACGTTGTCATTTGTCCAAATCGAGTGGTTATAAGAGAAGCGATTGTCTGCTGCAAAGTAAGTGATGTCTGCGGCGTCATGTTGGATGTCGAGCGTCTGTTCACAACGCTGCTTGATTTCAGATTGAGGAGCGTCACTGTAGAACATGTTCTTGAAGGATACAGAAGACCACCAGTATCCATTGATTGTGTAGTAATCACCATTTTCCTTTTTCGCCCATTTCCAGTCGGTGGCTGGAGAGTCATGTGAGGCATCGGTTCGATACCAGCATCGAACATAAGAATAGGTCTCTGAACCTTGTGTACTAAGTACTTGTGCGGATGTAATGGATTCAGGTGTCGGTATTGAATCTTCAGCAGCATAAGCGCCAAAAGGCAGGGTTAATGCGAGTATAAAAGCCGTATTTTTCATCATTGTATTCTCTTTTATATTTAGTGAGCCAAACAAAACGTTGTTGCTTGTGACTGTTTTAATAACTAAATTGCAGATAACTGGTATGACCTGTATCTAAAACCAATAGCTCTCGTCAATACATTCAGGTTGTTAGCGGCTCATAACTGGCATAAGTGTCAAAGTTTCAACCACTTTTTGATTGAAAAACAATGGCTTCGAAGTGAAATGGCTAATATCTAACATTTGATTTTAACGAACTATCGCAGGCAAACACGTCGCCATTGACCGGTATGTGATGACTTGTCTATTGAATGCTAAATGAAAACGTTATCAGAAGGGTGGGAGGTAAATTATAATTTAATCAGTAGCTTACCCGTTGGTAATATCAAGCGACGTTGCATTTTCTATGTTCATCACAATTGTTTAATTCAAGTTCAATATCACAAATATCAAGTTGTTACTTTTTGTTTTATAAAATCATCATCTACGGTTTCCTTACTCATCAGAGGTCTAATCTGTTTAAGGAAAGAGCATTGAAAAAGATATTAATTTGGACGATAGCCTGCCTATCCAGTTTTGGCGTCTATGCCGGAACAAGCGCATCAGCATTAGAAACCAGCGGATACACTGCAACGAAATACCCTATTATGCTGGTACACGGTTTGTTTGGTTTCGATACATTAGCAGGCGTGGATTACTTCTATGGCGTACCGGAGTCTCTAACAAAAGATGGTGCGAGCGTATACGTTGCTCAGGTTTCTGCTACCAACAGTTCCGAAGTTCGTGGTGAACAGTTACTCGCTCAAGTAGAGACGCTGTTAGCCGCGACAGGCGCAAGTAAAGTGAATCTAGTTGGTCATAGTCACGGTGGTCCTACTGCGCGCTATGTCGCATCGGTTCGACCTGATCTTGTTGCTTCGGTGACGAGCATTGGTGGTGTTCATAAAGGATCTAAAGTGGCAGACCTTGTTCGCGGGACGGTATCTGAAGGGTCAGTTTCAGAAGGTATCGCGGTTAAATTGGCTGGTGGATTGACGGCGCTTATCAACCTATTATCTGGTGGAACGGATCTTGATCAAGATGACCTTGCGTCTCTTGAAGCGTTGACCACTGAAGGTTCGCTTGCATTCAATCAGTTTTACCCTGAAGGCGTGCCAACGTCTGAGTGTGGTGATGGTGAATGGCAAGCAAACAACGGTGTCTATTACTATTCATGGACAGGCTCTTCCACTTTTACCAACCTTCTTGATCCTACCGACGGAGCGATGACAATCCTTGGTTTAGCTTTCAATGAACCTAATGACGGGTTAGTGGGAGCATGTAGCGCGCATTTGGGCAAAGTGATTGGTGATGATTACAAAATGAATCACCTAGACGAGATCAATGGACTATTGGGTATCCACCATCTTTTTGAGACCGACCCGGTGACCTTATATCGTCAGCACGCCAATCGATTGAAGTTGGCTGGCCTTTAGGTTGCACTGCCCATTCATAAAGAGAACAAGGAAAGTATGATGAAAAAGATCGCCATTTTGTCGATAACCACGATAGCCCTGATGAGTACAGCGGCGGTCTTTTTATATCTAAAGAAGGAAGATACAAGTTCATATAATAACAGCGAACAAAGCGCTTCTTTATTTAAGGTCGCTTCTCAACAAGATACTGAAATCGATAACGCATCAGCTAAAGACATGATGGAATATTTCGTGTCAGGCAATACAGAATTAACCCTCGAAGATATTCGCGACAACGTGGCAAAACACCATGAGCAATCACAAGCCGCGGTGGTCGATGAAGCTTTGTTCGCTAAATATCTTGAGTACAAGTCGGCACTGACATCATTAGATGTCCAATTTGATACCACCTCAATATCCGCAGAGGATCTACGCGCACTGAATCAAGCTCTCCTCGATCTTCAAGCGCAGTTTTTCAGTGAGATCGAGATAAGTATTTTGTTTACCCATGACAACAGAATGAGGGAAATCGCTTTAGAAAAGTTACTTCTGAAACAAGAAGGGCTAGACGAGTCAGAATATCAGCAAAGGCTTGAGTCTTATCTATCTGAACAGCCAGATTACGTTCAAGCCAGTCATCAAAATCAGGTGTTATTGCAGCAACTATCCAGCTCTAAGGGCTTAGATGAACAAGGCCGGTACTTGAAGAGAAACGAACTGGTTGGCGAAGAAGCGACGCAGAGGCTCGAAGCGCTTGATCAACAAAGGGCGGACTTTGATGGAGCTTTAGAAATTTACTTTGTTGAACGAAACGACATTTTGAATGACTCAGCACTCTCAGAAATTGAGCAACAAGAGACTATCGCACAACTTCGGACTACGCATTTTCAGCCAGAACAACTTCGAAGAGTGGAAGCGATTGAAAGAATCAGAGCCGCTGAGAGCGATCAGTAATCTCCAGCAATTAAAAATGCCAACTATTGATGACTCAATAGTTGGCTTAATAATGAAGATCGGTTACTGCAATCTATACATGGTAAGTAAGTGCTTACAGTTTAAGGCTTAAATTTTGTATCCTAGAGCCTATACCATAAGCCGTTACAGCTGAACCTTAAAGATTATTCGCCCTTAACCCTTACCCCTTAAACCTTAAAGAAGCCCAACTGCTGCTTTTGTTGTTCAGCGAGGTTTGATAACTCGTGGCTTGCTGCTGCTGCTTGGGTAATGCCGGTTACGTTTTGGCTTACTAAGCTGTAGATATTTGAGATATTACGGTTAATGTCTGAAGTCACTTGGCTTTGCTCTTCTGCAGCAGCGGCGACCTGAGTGTTGATTTCCGTGATATCCGTTACTGAGTTCGCAATGCCGGAAAGTGCAGAGCTTACCTCACCCGAAAGCGTCTGGTTATGCTCCAGCATAGACAGCGAACTGCTCATACTCTCATTCGCGTTTCCAGATTGAACCTGCAAGCCTTCAATGATGGTTTGGATTTCCTTGGTCGAATCTTGTGTACGTGCTGCTAGCATTCTCACTTCATCAGCTACAACCGCAAAACCACGTCCGCTTTCACCTGCACGAGCGGCTTCAATGGCAGCGTTAAGCGCAAGAAGGTTAGTCTGCTCTGAGATGCTTTGAATAACCTCAATGACATTACCAATCTTCTCTGAGTGCTCTTTTAGCGTGCCAACTACGTTCGCAGCTTCGCTAAGCTGAATCGCCATTTGCTCGTTTGCTTGGTTACTTTCATTAAACAAGCTCATGCTGTGTGTCGCCATTTCGTCAGCTTGCTTAGACGCGGAGTCGGCTTGTACTGCATTTTCGTTGACGTTTGCTGCTGTGCTCTCAAGTTGATTCACGGCAGAAGCAACTTGTTCCACTTCTTGCTTCTCTTGGTCTGAGTTCGCACTTGATTGTGTCATTACAGCAGCTAGTTCAGTCGATGCTGACGCAACTTCGATGCTGATTCGAGACAGTGAACTTACCGTGTCACGCAATTGCTCAACGGATTTGTTTACGTCTTGCGCAAGACGTGAGATCTCATTGTCTCCATGTTCTTCGGCTTTTACTAGCAGGTTACCTTTTGCTACTTCGCGCATGGTTGCCTGAATATTGTTGATTGGTTTAACAATGATGCCAGCCAGTGTCCAGCTAATAACAAGAGCAATAGAAAGAATCACTAAAAGCCCAATAGTCGCAGTATTTAGGGTGCTAGTGTGTTGCTGACCATTGGTATGGACTTGTTGAGTAGCAAGCAAGTTTAGCTTTTTAGAAAGACTGTCGATTGCTTTTACCATTTCGTTACCTGCATGGCGGTATTGGTCAATTGCCGTTTGGTAACGAGTATCAAAGTCAGAAGTTAGCACTGAGTTACCGTGTTTTGCCTTTAACAGGGGAAGCATGGTATTGCGTGAAAAGTTAACGTAATGGTCCATCGCCTTGCTCATTGCTGCGACTTCATCTTGCATACCTGGCACTGTGTCTAATGAGCTCAGTAGGCGTGAGTTTTGATCGCGTTTTTGATTAAGCGTTTCAACGAGTGTGTTTACATCATCAGGGTTGAACAAGCTATAGATTGCTTTGATGCGCATGCCGTAACTATTGTCGACGATTTCGCTGAGTTCTTCTTTATGTAGAATGAGTTGATCTGTTGCTGTTGATACATCTTTAAATGCGTTTTCCAGCTTGTCACCACCGATGATGACACCCGTCAAAAGTAATATGACGGAAAAGAGTACTGGAATAAGAATTTGTATTTTAATTGATAAGCCACTGAGAAGTTGGCGCATGAATTGTCCCTCTATAAGTAAGTAAATGAGCCGATGCAATTGCTTTTATTATAATTATCCCGTGATTCTAACTACTGAGAATGACAATTCAATCAGTAATACATTCGATTTAGATATATGCGATAGGTAATTGATAAATTACGGTTATTTATTGTGCAAAATGAGCGTTTTTCTTTATTTCTCTATGGTTTTCCCGTTATGGTTTGGTGTGTGGTAATTGGTAATATTCGGTATTGGTGGAATGTTGAACGATTTGGGTTAAATAGATTGAAATAAGTGTTTAACGTTTATGAGTTATTTAAACTTATTGCTTCAAGGTTATTTGACACGAAAAAAGACGAAAATAAATGTCAGCTGTCATATAGGCTTCAATTTAATGAAACACAACTGTCACATTCAGATTCTAAAGTGGGCACCGTTCAAGTTAAACACAACGGCAATAACGCCACTTAAGGAAATTTGTGATGAAAAAGACAGTTATCGGTGCAATCGCTCTTTTAGGTGCACTAACAGTGACTCCAGCTTCAGCTAAAGAAACTATTTCAGCAGTTGGTTCAAGCAGCGTGACGCCACTGATGGAAGTTTTCTCTGAAACATACATGAAAACGAATTCAAACGTATTTATCGAAGTACAAGGCCCTGGTTCGTCTGCTGGTGTTAAAGCGGCGAAGAACGGCAGTGCAGATTTAGGTATGTCTTCTCGTAACCTTAAAGATAGCGAGAAAGAAACAACACTCGTTGAAGAAGTGGTTGCTCGTGACGGCATCGCAGTCGTGGTTAACCCTAAGAATGGTCTTGACGGTCTAACGGCTGAGCAAGTAACGGCTATCTACAAAGGTGAAGTAACAAACTGGAAAGACGTTGGTGGTGCGGACAAGCCAATCGTAGCAATCACTCGTGATACAGCATCTGGTACTCGCGGTGCATTCGAAGACATCATGTCTCTTAAAATGAAGATTTCTGGCACGAAAGTATCAGCAATCTCTCAACGTGCTCAAGTTGCTAACGGTAACGGTGCACTAAAAACAATGGTTGCATCTAACCCTTACGCAATCGGCTATATCTCTTTAGGTACAGTAGATAACTCAGTAAACGCGCTTGCAATTGACGGTACTGAAGCATCTGTAGACAACGTTAAGAACGGTTCTTACAAAGTAGCTCGTCCTTTCCTAGTACTTTACAAAGAAGGTAAGCCTTCTTCTGAAACTCAAAAGTTCCTAGATTGGATGCTAACTGACGAAGCTCAATCTCTTGTTGAGAACAAAGGCTACATCTCAGTTAACTAATCTATATCTCAATTAATTAAATATTGCTCAGTCTACCTTTTCAGGCTGAGCCTTTTCTATCCCACTTCGAGTTAATCCGTACGCTTATACAGCGTGTTAAGGATTTCGATATGTGAGACTTGTTATGACCATCGCAACGAATAGTGAACAGCTTATGAATAGCGAAGCGACTCAACTGAAACGCGGCTTACGTAAAAAGAAGCGTGTAGATTGGAAAGAGCGTATTTTTCACGGCTTATTCCTTACTAGCGCAATCATCGGCATCGTATCCCTTGCTGTTATTGTTTTTTTCATCGTTAGAGAAAGTATCCCTGCGTTCCAGGAAGCGGGCCTATCGGGCATCGTGCTAGGACAGAACTGGCTACCACCAGCACTTTACGGTGTTGCTACCATGATTGTGGCATCTGTCGTATCGACATTAGGTGCAGTAGTGGTCGGTGTGCCGATTGGTGTGTTAACGGCAATCTTTATTGCTGAAATCGCGCCAAAGCGTCTGGCGGACATCATTCGTCCTGCTGTCGAATTGCTAGCGGGTATACCTTCGGTAGTTTACGGCTTCTTCGGTCTCGTTATTATCGTTCCCCTGATTCAAAACGTATTTCAAGTGCCTGCGGGTAACACGATTTTGGCGGGTATTATTGTATTGGGAGTGATGATCCTTCCGACGGTAATTACGGTTTCTGAAACCTCAATCCGTGCTGTACCAAGAACGTACAAAGAAGGCTCTTTAGCGTTAGGTGCTTCAAAGATCTTTACCATCTTTAAGTTGCTCGTTCCGGCTGCTCGCTCAGGCATTATGACGGGCGTAATTTTGGGTATAGGCCGTGCTCTTGGTGAAACGATGGCAATCATTATGGTGATGGGTAATGCGCCGGCAATGCCTGAAGGTATTCTAGATTCAGCGCGTACACTAACCGCGAACATTGCGATTGAAATGTCTTACGCGAGTGGTATTCACGCAAGTGCGCTCTATGCGACGGGTGTTGTTCTCCTTGTTTTCATCATGTCTCTGAATGCAATTCTCCTTTACTTGAACCGTGAGAAGGCGAGGTAACATTATGTCTTTAGAAAATAACGTAGCACCTCAAACTAATCCTACGAACCCGCAAGGTAAGACGATGAATAAAATCGCGTTAAAGAAAGCCCGCGCACGTAAAGACGCCGTTCTGAGTGGTTTTATATGGGCTGCTGCCGCGTTAACGGTGGGCTTCTTGTTCTGGATTATGTGGTACATCCTCTCAAACGGCTTACAGCACGTTGATTGGAATTTCATCACGGATGACTACACGCGAACGGGCGATGAGCACGGCATTTTTCCGATGATCATCTCGACCATCTACATGGTTATTGCTTCGATTGCGGTTGCGGCGCCATTGGGTATCATGACGGCAATCTACCTGACTGAATACGCAAAAGTAGGCAGTCGCTTAGTTAAGATCATTCGATTTTGTACCGAATCATTAGCAGGTATTCCGTCAATCATCTTCGGTCTGTTTGGTATGACATTTTTCGTAGCTATTTTAGGTTTAGGTTTCTCTATCCTATCGGGCGCGTTGACACTGAGTATCTTGATTCTTCCAGTGATTATTCGTACTACTGAAGAAGCGTTGATGGCGGTATCTCAAACTTATCGTGAAGGCTCATATGGTTTAGGTGCTTCTAAAATCTACACAATCTGGCGTTTGATTCTACCAAGTGCAATGCCGGGTATTATCACTTCAGTTATTCTGAGTATTGGTCGTGTTATTGGTGAATCAGCGCCAGTATTCTTGACCGCAGGTATGGTTGCTCGTATCCCAGATTCATTATTGGATTCTGGCCGTACATTAACCGTTCACTTATATAAGTTAACGACTGAGCTATTTACGATTGAAGAATGGAATCAAGCATACGGCACAGCAACAGTACTGATTGTTCTTGTACTGCTGATCAACACACTCACGAAGTTGATCGCAAGACGTTTTAATACTGCAACTTACTAAGCAGGGTTTTCTAGAGCCAAATGAGCTCCTAAAACAAAAACAGTACAGACTTTGACGAATTACGAGATTACGAATATGAACAAATTTAATATTAAAGACCTAGACCTTTTTTACGGCGAAAACCAAGCGCTTAAATCAATCAACCTACCCGTGCCAGAGCGCCAAGTGACCGCTTTGATTGGCCCGTCGGGTTGTGGTAAATCAACGCTATTACGTTGCTTGAACCGAATGAACGATCTTATTGAAGGTGTAAAAATCACCGGCCTTCTTGAGATGGATGGCGATAACATCTACGGCAATATAGATGTGGCTGATCTACGTATCAAAGTCGGCATGGTTTTTCAAAAGCCAAACCCATTTCCAATGAGTATCTATGAAAACGTGGCATACGGACTACGTGCTCAAGGTATCAAAGACAAAAAGCACATTGATGAAGTGGTTGAAAGTTCACTTCGCGGCGCGGCGCTTTGGGATGAAGTGAAAGATCGTTTGAAAGCACACGCATTCGGTTTGTCTGGTGGTCAGCAGCAACGCCTATGTATTGCTCGCACCATTGCAATGCAACCAGACGTAATTTTGATGGATGAACCGACTTCAGCACTTGATCCAATTGCGACTCATAAAATAGAAGAGTTGATGGAAGATCTGAAGAAGAACTTCACTATCGTTATCGTAACGCACTCAATGCAGCAAGCCCGCCGTATTTCAGATCGCACGGCTTTCTTCCTAATGGGGGAGCTTGTAGAGCACAACGAAACCAGCGTTATCTTCAGCGAACCAAAAGATGATCGCACTAAAGGTTATGTAAACGGTGACTTTGGTTAATTGCTTAATCGATAACGTGGTCAATACCACTAACTGAAACGCAGGCTAGATAATCGATTCGATTTACAGAATTATCACTATAACTATAAGCGATGGAAGTTTTGCCCCACTTTAGGTGGGGCTTTTTTTAGGTTCATCGCGGCTTTCCGGGGAAAGCCGCTTTTATCTTCAA
>NZ_JBFSTC010000128.1:0-9748 GCF_041466605.1 Vibrio sp. 10N.247.310.17
TAGTAAGACTCGCTACACTGTGCGATCTAAACACCTTAAATGATAGGTGTTGACCTTCGGGTGGCTTTTTCGGTTTTTAGCGTCAAAACCTAGCTCGTACCGCACTCTTGATTCGAAAAATGATTATTTATGACATAGTCTTACCATTGAGACAAAAAATCTAAGATAGTCTCATTACTATACGTATCGGATCTGAATACGATCTTGCGGCAACTTTGTACCCGTATGATTCGTTTAACTCGTGTTAGCCTGATTGAAAAAAATAAAAACAGAATAAGGAAGAAGGATGGGAACTCAATTTAAGATGGATTCCTTACCAGGTTCTCTTATCGTCGTTGGTGGTGCGTACGAACCCTGGTTATCAGTGTTAGAACAAGTGGGTTGGCAATGTACCCAGTGTGCAGATTTACGAAAAGCCGATGCCTTAATTACTGATATTGGCCCCTGCATTGGCATTGTGGATCTTAGTCATGATGAGTTTAGCCTTAATGGTATCGCTAACCTCGTGAGCAACAACAAGCAAGTTCGATGGCTTGCTTTTATCCGTGAATCGCAATTGAGCTCAGATACAATCTGCCAATTTATCGTTAACTTCTGTATCGACTTTTTCACGGCACCAATCCCTGATGCTCAGCTATTGAGTACCATTGGTCATCAACTGGGTATGCTCAAACTTGAGCAGAAAGTATGGCCAAACTACGGTATTAACAACAATATGGGCCTACTCGGTGATTCTGTGGCGGTGAAACGCTTGAGAGACCAAGTCAAGCGAATTGGCCCCACAGATGTCAGTATTTTGATTTACGGTGAGAGTGGGACAGGAAAAGAGACAATTGCACGTTCCATTCATCAAAATTCATCGCGAGCTCAGAAACCATTTTTAACTGTGAATTGCCGTGCTCTATCTGAAATGAGGATAGAGACTGAGATGTTTGGTATTTCAGCCCCAGCAACGGCAGCGCCTTGTATGTTGGAAGAAGCCGATGGCGGAACCCTCTTACTCAACGATGTCCTAGCGATGCCTCGTAATCAACAATTGAACCTTTTACGCTTTTTACAAGAAGGGAAAATTGAAACCACGAAGGGAGCTAAGTCGGTTGATGTTCGCATTTTGGCTGCTAACTCTTCTGATATTGAAAAGGCATTGATCGAGGGCGACTTCAATGAAGAGCTTTATCATTACATCAATGTTCTGCGTATTCATGTTCCTAGCTTAAAAGAACGTGTGAGTGATATTTCAGTGCTAGCGAATCATTTTCTGCGTGAGTACTCAAAAGAGTTTAATGCGCAAGCGAAGAGCTTCTCAGACGATGCTATCCGCTCGATGAGTCGCTACCATTGGCCTGGCAACGTTCGTGAATTGATGAATCAGATTAAGCGTGTTGTGTTGATGTCTGATGCTGTCATCATTGAGGATCATCAACTGGATTTACCAAAACAGAATGATGAACGCCGCAGTCTGAAAAGTATACGTGAACGTTCAGAGCGAGATGCTTTACTCATTGTGTTGGAATCTTATGGTGGTCAAGTGTCTTTGGCCGCTAAGGAGCTTGGAGTTTCACGCGCAACTATGTACCGCTTACTCAATAAACATGGTCTTATATCTGAGGGCGTTGTTTAGAACGTTCTATTCATTGACTCTATCCGGTGAGTGAAAATTCAAGGGCCACGTATCATACGTGGCTTTTTTGTTTCTGAAGGATAGTCCGCTGTTCTATAGAGAGAGCCCTAAGATAGATATGCTGTGATTTTATATAATCATAGTGAATATGTTATATGTAAATGAATATGCAACTGATATTTCAGGTGAATGCATTGTTTTAAAAATGTTAACCAATTATCGGTTGAATAATATACTCACTTGGTTAGACTTTAACCGTGAAAGCAACGATTTAACAAAGACTTGTCTGCTTTTACGACCCCATTTCTTTTTGGATTTTTTAGTTAGCTTGGAGGCGCAAATGAAACATTTCGATTTTATACAGCATATTTGCGCGTCGTTTGATCCGTGTACTGACATGGTGACTGATATGTCACACACATCAGCCATGGCCGATCGAAACACCCAAGATAAACCTAACTAATAGATCCGTACCCTTATTTGGCTGCGGAAAAATAGCAGCTAAGTGAGAAGCCCTCATACTATCTAGAACGCTATTTTTCCTCAGTTTATTCCACAACTGGAGAGTTATTATGCGTCACTCAGTATATTTAAAACTAGCAACAGTTCTTATCCGTGCAGACCTTCGTCGTGAAGAGCGTGAATGGCAACGAAAAGTTCGTCGTAGTTCATATGATCTACCTTGGAACAACCCCCATTTATTGAGAGATATTGGCCTTGAAGCCGATGGTCGACCAATTGGTCTTTCTGAGCCTGAAGTTGTCACGATTGAGCGCCGAGTTCGTCATCTTCGTCGAGTCTTAAGCGCGCGAATACCGACGTAATCTTGTGGGGTGATAGCGCCTTCACCCCACAAGATAAACATCAGCGATAGTTATGGCGTCGAAAATGCAAATTTTTGAACTAGAACTGGCCAAAAAAGAGAAGCTCTTGCTTCTCTTTTTTTGCTTTTTTAAGTCGTTATCTAGTAAAGGTAAATAGTTCGGCTAAGCTTTACAGAGCAAGGGAGGCTGACTATGCAGAAGCATCAATTAGACATGTGGTTACATGGAGAGCACAAAGACTCTTATCAGACACCGAAAGTGTACGTTATTGGTTGCTCTGATATCTCTGAATATTTGCTGGCGGTGGAGTACAAACACAAGCTAGAACCGGTAAAGCAAGACGGCGAGCCGCTTCACTTTGGATCCTTGGATCAAGTGAAAGAGGAATTACTCCGGCTCGGCTTTGAAAAGGCCTACCTTCGCTTGCACAACGCGTATGATGAGTTTGGTAATGAACCCAACCAAAGCTACTGCGATATTGAACTGGCGCTCAAACCTCATTAGAGAGTATTCTTAACGAGCGTTGTAGTGAGAAATTACTTCTAAATTGAGACGGTTTATAACGTACTGATCTTTTAGCCTATCTATGCTAGATAAAACCTCTATGCGTAATGGGTTGTCAGCAATCTGTGGGTGAATTGAGTTCGTAGATAGAAACCACGAGGTTTGGTCTTTATTGGTTTTCCACTTGCACCGTAAGCTTCTGTTAACACTCGACTGTTGGCGGCTTTTGGTCGCAAATGCAGTGCTTCGCCGTGTCTTGCTGTTATCTGTTCAACATTACCTAACACGATCAGCTCCATGAGCTCTTCCCAATCCCTTTTTAAGATCTCGTTTTCCGCTTGGGTTGGTGTCCACAATAAAGGGGATCCTACATGCCTTTCTGCCAGTGGGATCTCTCTTTCTCCCTCTACCGGGATCCACAACACTTTAGACAGCTTGTTTCGAACGTGACTGGTTTCCCACGTTATGCCTTGCACGCCCATCAATGGCGCGACACAAACAAAGGTGGTTTCGAGTGGCTTCCCTGAATAACCAATCGGGATACTTTTTAGCTCGATCCCGAGCTTGGCAAAATCTTGTTCTGGTTTACTGCCAGCTGGCGCCCCCAAGTGCCATTCCAATAGTTGTCCAACCCAGCCTTTATCTCGCTTTAGGTCGTTTGGTACAACCATATTGGCTTCATCGGCGAGCTCTTTGAAGGTCATTCCTGCAATAGCATATGCTCTGTCTAACAGCTCTTGTTGTGTTTGTGGTTCTGGTTTCATAATAAAAGGCATGATCAAAAAAATGATTTTACCAGAAGTTATCACCATATGACGACTGGTTAAGAAATGATCGCCTTGCTAGAAAAGGGATCAAACTCATGGTTATCCACAGGACATGAAGGTAATTAATTGAAATATTAATTTAGTGGATAAATAAACAGGAGTTTGCAGGGGATAAAATGCTTGCTAAATAGGGTTTGAAATGAATCTTTCACTTACTAGTGTGGATAAACATCGGAGTGGTTGATCTTTAACCATGGGTGATTTTTAAAAGATCTTTTTATTTTTTCATGTTTTTAAAATTGATGGATTTGTTTTAATTTATTGATTTTTAATTGTTTTTATTGTCGGTTGGTGGTTTTTTGTTTTTGGTTCTGATAAATCTATGGATTAAAAAAACGATTGCGGGTAATTCTTCACATAGTTATTCACAGAAAAGGTGAATAAATGTGGTCTATGTCTCACTCTTGTGTGGGTAACTAAGATTTGAGCAAAACTTATCCATATTCGTAGTTATTATTCATAAATATAGCGCTTGTCACGTCACTAAGTTTGCTCCGATTGGGGATATGTGGAAAAATCAGTGTAATTAAAAATTTAGATAGAGGTTGGCCAGTGATAGATGGCGATGGTTACCGATTAAATGTTGGTATTGTAATCTGTAACAACCATGGTCAGGTCTTCTGGGCTAAACGATACGGGCAACATTCATGGCAATTCCCTCAAGGGGGAATAGATGAAGGTGAAACTCCGGAACAGGCAATGTACCGCGAGTTGTATGAAGAGGTTGGCCTTACTAAAAAGGATGTAAAGATCGTCGCGACAAGTCGTCATTGGTTACGCTATAAGCTGCCCAAACGACTGGTTCGGTGGGATTCTAAACCTGTCTGTATTGGACAAAAACAGAAGTGGTTTCTTTTACGCTTAGATTGCGATGAATCGCATATCAATATGCAGCGTGGAAGCACACCTGAGTTTGATGGTTGGCGTTGGGTGAGTTACTGGTACCCAGTTCGACAAGTTGTATCTTTCAAGCGAGATGTTTACCGTCGAGCGATGAAAGAATTCGCATCTTTAGCAATGCCGTTTAAAGAGCGAAAAACAAAAGGAAAGCGCAAATTGCGTAGAGGTTAAGCATGCTCAGCCAACTAAGGGAAATAGTTGAACACGTATCAAGAGTTGAAGATGTGTCGACGGCTCTTGATATTTTGGTTAAAGAGACATGCAGCGCGATGCAGACGGAATGTTGCACCGTGTATTTGGCAAATAATGATATGCAGCGTCTTGAGTTGATGGCAACTCAAGGCCTGATCTTCAAAGGCAATAGTATTCACATTGGTTTTGACGAAGGTTTGGTTGGCCTTGTTAAAAGAAGTGCTGAACCGATCAACCTTGCACAAGCGTCTGCTCACCCTGCTTATAAGTTTTTTCCCGAGCTTGGAGAAAAGGTTTATCACTCTTTTCTCGGCACTCCGATTATCTATCGCAAGCAAGTGCTTGGCGTATTGGTCATTCAACAGAAGTCCCCCCGTTTATTCAGTGAGATGGAAGAATCCTTCCTTGTTACACTCTCAGCACAACTTGCGGTTATTGTGGCGCATGCCCAAACTCAAGGCCATTGGCTGTTAGAGCAACAGAAGCTACCTGCGACCAAAGGTATTGCAGCTTCATCGGGTGTGGCGATTGGTGACTTATGGTGGGACAACACTCAGCCTGAACTCACCGATGTTTACCCTGCTTCGACGCTCAATGTTGAAAGGGAGCATGAGCTGTTGGCAGTCGCTGTCGAAAATGCTCTCAATGATTTTAAGCGAATGCGAAAGCGTTTAGATAGTGAAATCAATAAAGACGCGTTGGCGATCTTTGATCTGTTTACTCACTTACTCAACGATCCCATGTTACGTAAGGATCTCAAGAGTCAAATTCAGAAAGGCGACAAAGCCGATTGGGCATTGAGACAGGTTGTTGAGAGTTACTCTAACCGTTTTGCTCGTATGTCAGATGTGTACCTTCGGGAGAGAGCGCAAGACGTCCGAGAGCTTGGTCAAAGACTGCTCTATTTCCTCCACAATTCTGAACATGAACTTCGCACGTTAGATAAACCGATTATTTTGGTGGTTCGTGAGTTAACGGCCTCTGTATTAGCGTCTATTCCTAAAGAAAAACTATTAGCGGTTATTTCCTTGGAAGGGGCGGCGAACTCGCACGCAGCGATTTTATCTCGAGCTTTGGGTATTCCTTCTGTTATGGGAGTTAACCTTAATCTTTCGCAAGCTAATGGTAAGCAAGCGATTGTTGACGGGTATAGCGGCGAGATCTTTATTGAGCCGACTAAAAACCTGCTCAAAGAGTATCGGGGGCTGATTCTAGAAGAGAGTGAGCTCTCCTCTATGGTCAATCGAGAACTGTACTTACCGGCAAAAACGAAAGACGACAAGCAAGTCGAGATTCTGCTTAATGCGGGCTTGAGTGCAGACACTAACATCGCTATCAACCAAGGGGTTGATGGGGTTGGTCTGTATCGAACCGAAATTTCTTTCTTGTTGCAGCAAAGGTTTCCGTCAGAGGACGAACAATTCAAACAGTATCGTTCTGTGCTTGCGAGTTACCCTGAGAAGCAAGTGGTGATGCGAACCTTGGATATTGGTGGAGATAAGGCGTTACCTTACTTCCCAATAGAAGAAGATAATCCATTCCTTGGTTGGCGTGGTATTCGTTTTACCCTTGATCACCCCGACATCTTTATTATTCAGTTACGTGCGATGCTACGTGCGAGCTGTGAAAGCCATAACTTGAGTATCTTGCTGCCGATGATTTCTGGTGCGCAGGAGCTGGATGACGCGTTCCAACTGATTGAACAAGCGTATGACGAAGTGCATGAACTCGACAGTCGAGTTCGCATGCCGCGTATCGGTATCATGATTGAAGTGCCATCCATGCTTTACCTTCTTCCGCTTATTGCGGATAAAGTTGATTTCGTTTCGGTGGGCACCAATGACTTAACTCAATATTTATTGGCGGTTGACCGGAACAATTCCCGTGTCTCTGATGTCTATGAATCCATGCACCCTGCAGTGATCATGGCATTGAAACACATCCATGATACTTGTAAGCAATATCAATTGCCGGTGTGTATATGTGGAGAGCTCGCGGGTGATCCAATGGGTGCATTGCTCTTGATTGGGTTAGGGTATGAGACGTTAAGTATGAACACCTCAAATGTCGCAAGGACTAAGTATTTGATTCGTCAATCTAAGCTTAGTGAACTGCAAGATTTGGCAAATGAGGCGCTATCAAAACCGTATGGAAGTGACATCTATAGTATGATGCTCAACTATTTCGAAGAGCGTGAATTTACAGGCTTCATTCGAGCGGGTAAAAAATAGGATTTAACGTGTCATATGAACTGATAGGCTTGCTAGCAGGCCTTGGTGCTATTGTTGGTGTTTTAGCTGGCTTGCTGGGCATTGGTGGTGGTTTGCTGGTGGTTCCTGCCTTACTCTTTTTGCTTCCTAAAGCGGGTATCCCTCAAGAGTTTGCGATGCAAATGGCATTGGCTACCTCGTTATCAACCATTATTGTTACCTCAGGGTCGTCTGCGATTAACCATTTAAAATTGGGTAATGTGGAGCTTTTTGTCGTTAAGTGGTTGATGCCTGGTGTGGTGATTGGTGGTTTCCTAGGTTCTTTTGTCGCCGACGTTATTCCTGCTCAATATCTGCCAAAAGTCTTTGGTGTGATTGTCTTGGTATTGGCGTTGCAGATGTTGTTGTCGATCCGCTCTAAGAGTCAAAAGTCGATGCCGGGTTCAGCTAAGACCATGTTATGTGGTGGCGGTATTGGTTTGGTTTCAAGCTTGGCTGGTATTGGTGGTGGTTCTTTGTCGGTGCCTTTCCTTAACCATCACGGTGTGGAAATGCATAAAGCTGTAGGCTCATCCTCTGTATGTGGTTGTGTTATCGCGATTTCGGGAATGCTAGGCTTTATTTGGCATGGCTCTTCTGTCGATGATCTTCCGGCGTATAGCTTAGGTTATGTTTATTTACCGGCTTTGATAGCGATATCTTGTACCTCAGTTCTGACCACACGAGTTGGCGCTAAACTGGCCACTCAATTGCCAACCCCCGTGCTGAAGAAATTCTTTGCGGTATTTTTAATGTTTATAGCAGCTACTATGCTGCTGTAGTGTCTTTTCTGTTAGCTGTTGAGTTAACCGTTATTCAATTTTAGATAGAGAGCCAAGTATGTCTCAGGGTTTTATCGAATTCCCAAATATCGATCCTGTTCTTATTGAACTAGGACCAATCTCAGTTCGTTGGTACGGCCTAATGTACCTTGTCGGTTTTATGTTTGCTCTTTGGTTAGCAAATCGCCGAGCTGATCAACCCGGTAGTGGTTGGACTCGAGAGCAAGTATCAGACCTACTGTTTGCTGGCTTTCTAGGTGTGGTGCTTGGTGGTCGTATTGGCTACGTACTTTTCTACAACTTTGGCCTTTTCATTGATGATCCACTCTACCTATTTAAGGTATGGACTGGCGGTATGTCTTTCCACGGTGGTTTGCTTGGTGTGATCACCGCGATGCTTTGGTATGCCAAAAAGAACGGTCGAACCTTTTTTGGTGTCGCAGACATGATTGCACCATTGGTTCCATTTGGTTTAGGTATGGGCCGCATGGGCAACTTCATGAACAGTGAGCTATGGGGTCGTGTGACTGATGTGCCATGGGCGATTGTATTCCCTAACGGTGGTCCGCTTCCTCGTCATCCATCTCAGCTTTATGAAATGGCGCTTGAAGGTATTGTACTGTTCTTCATCTTGAACTGGTTCATCAAAAAGCCGCGCCCTCTTGGTTCTGTATCAGGGTTATTCCTAGCTGGATATGGTACATTCCGCTTCCTAGTTGAATACGTACGTGAACCTGATGCTCAGCTAGGTTTGTTCGGTGGATTTATCTCTATGGGACAAATTTTGTCACTGCCAATGGTTATCATCGGTGTGCTGATGATGGTTTGGGCATACAAGCGTGGTCACTACAAAGATGAATTACCACAACAAACGAAATAAGGAATTGGAGTGAAACAGTATTTAGATCTCTGTCAGCGTATCGTTAATGACGGTACTTGGATTGAAAATGAACGCACAGGCAAGCGCTGCCTAACCGTAATCAATGCTGACCTTGAATATGATGTAGGTAATAACCAATTCCCACTGGTAACAACTCGTAAAAGTTTTTGGAAAGCCGCAGTTGCCGAGCTGCTTGGCTATATCCGTGGTTACGACAATGCTGAAGATTTTCGTAAGCTAGGGACTAAAACTTGGGATGCGAATTCTAACCTGAATGAAGCATGGCTAAATAACCCTTACCGCAAGGGTGAAGACGACATGGGCCGTGTTTATGGCGTTCAAGGACGTGCATGGGCAAAACCTGACGGCGGTCATATCGACCAACTGAAGAAGATTGTTGATGATCTAACGAACGGCATTGATGACCGCGGCGAGATCTTAAACTTCTATAACCCAGGTGAGTTCCACATGGGTTGTTTACGTCCGTGTATGTACAGCCACCACTTCTCTCTACTTGGTGACACTTTGTACCTAAACAGTACTCAGCGCTCTTGTGATGTTCCATTAGGTCTGAACTTCAACATGGTTCAAGTGTATGTGTTCCTAGCAATCATGGCGCAAATTACAGGCAAAAAAGCGGGTGTGGCTTACCACAAGCTGGTTAATGCTCATATCTACGAAGATCAACTCGTACCTATGCGTGATATCCAGTTGAAGCGTGAGCCTTTAGCGGGGCCAACATTCCATATCAATCCTGAGATTAAGTCTCTAGAAGATTTGGAAACGTGGGTGACGATGGATGACTTCTGGGTTGAAGGCTACGAATGCCACGAAGCGATTAAGTACCCATTCTCGGTTTAATCTAATCTGCTTTGTTTGACTGACTGACTGATTGATCGAAAGGCTGCCTCTGCGCAGTAATGCCGTTCACTTAAGAGTGAACGGCATTTTTGTTCTTAGCATACCGTT
>NZ_JBFSTC010000129.1:0-9533 GCF_041466605.1 Vibrio sp. 10N.247.310.17
CGGTATGCTAAGAACAAAAATGCCGTTCACTCTTAAGTGAACGGCATTACTCCTTGTGAGGCTCTTTTTGTATCGATTTATCAAACGATTATGGATTTACATTGCGGTTGATAGGGTTCTGCAATGAAATCAGTGTCTCAGTCGATTGAACCTCGTCAATCGCCTGCAATTTATCGATCAGTACGAACTGCAACTCTTCGATCGATTTACACATCAGCTTTACGAAAATGTTGTAGGCGCCAGTGGTGTAGTAAGCCTCAACAACTTCATCTAAGGCATTCAGTTTTGCAATGGCTGAGTGGTAGTCGCGAGCTGCGTTAAGGTTGATACCAATAAAACAACACACGTCGTAACCAAGCTTCTTGGTGTTTACCACAACCTCGGTTCGCTCAATAATGTCGGCCGATCTCATCTTTTCGATACGAACGTGAATCGTCGCGGGGCTGACATCGAATTTCTTTGCCATTTCAGCATAAGGCGTGCGCGCATCTTCCATTAAGGTTTTGAGAATGGCACGGTCTAGATCATCCAGACGAGCTGTAGTTGTGGACATGCATAATCCTTAGGGTGAATAAAAAACATACCGGCTTTAGTACACATCATAGCCAAGGGTGATAATATTAGCAGCAACTATAGTGTTAGGGTGAATTCAGTGCGATTTTCGTTGTTTTTGATTGTTATGTGTTGGAGTGCTTTTGTTTCAGCTCAAACAAAAGATGTGTTGGTTATTCACTCTTATCATCAGGGTTTTTTCTGGACTGATGATTTCCACAAAGGATTATCAGAAGAACTGGACCGTGATCGACTATCGTATCGAGTTGTTTATTTGGATAGTAAACGAA
This sequence comes from Vibrio sp. 10N.247.310.17, assembly GCF_041466605.1. Classification (NCBI taxonomy): domain Bacteria; kingdom Pseudomonadati; phylum Pseudomonadota; class Gammaproteobacteria; order Vibrionales; family Vibrionaceae; genus Vibrio; species Vibrio sp. 10N.247.310.17. Next base: position 843 of record NZ_JBFSTC010000129.1, read on the forward strand.
CTCAAAACCCAGAATACTTAGAGCGCGTTTATCAGCTTTATCACACCAAGTTGATGCATGAAGAATTTGCTGCGGTTGTGGTCAGTGACAATAACGCCCTTAATTTAATGAAGCGCCTTGCGCCCGATCTCAAAGATACGCCAGTAATCTTTGGTGGCATCAACAATTTCTCCCCTGAAATGATTGAAGGTTTGAACGCGACAGGTATTACTGAAGATATTGATCTAGAAGGTAATATTGAGTTAATCCAACGCCTTCAAACAAACGTAAAGAAGATATACATTGTTACTGACCATTCAGTAACAGGTGAGGCTATCCGCTCACAAGTTGATAGTTCTATTAAAACCAACCCAAATTTTTCCGGTTTGGTGGAGCATTATGTCCCCAATTCTTACCAAGAATTAATAGCGTTTTCTCAGCGAACTGATCTCGGTCAGAGTTTATTGTTTTGGGCATACTATCGCGATGCTAAAGGCAACGTGAGTAGCGTTGAGGACTGGCGTCAATTGAACATTAAAACCCAAATGCCGCTGTATATGGTACACGATTTGGGGCTAGGTTTTGGGGCGATTGGTGGTGTCATTCAAAGTGGAAAAACTCAAGGCCGAGATACAGGGCGTGTTTTATTGAAGGTGCTTGCTAATCCAAATCAGCCATTGCCCCCTATTGCTGCTGGTTCCTCAGAGATTAAGCTCGACTATCAACAACTCTCTCGTTGGAATCTGGGAACTGAGAATGAAGCTTCAATTACTTTTCTCAATAAGCCTAAATCATTCCTGACGCGTTACCGCGATGAAATTCGAACCATAGTTTTGCTGTTTCTGGTTATGTCGAGTGTTATCGCGACCTTGATTTACTACCTCAACCGCCTTAAGAAAAGTGAGCGTGCTAGCCGACAAAGCCAGCTGTTACTGGAGTCGATATTCGATCAAAGTCTACAGTACATGGGTATTCTTGATAAAGGCGGTGTACTGCTGTCGAGCAACAGTAAGCTGCATGAGCTTCTTTATAATCAAGGTTATAAATTAGGAACACCTCTCCAAGAATATTGGGAGGATGCCGCTGGCGAAGCGCTGAAGGAGTATTTTGCTGAAAGGGATGATTATCCAACCCTACGATTTGAGGCTGAGGTATGGTGCCGTGATCGTGGTGGAATGGTGCTAGATATCTCTTTAAAGCCGATGCCGAGCAGTGAAGAGGACACCATTCAGTTCTTATTTGAAGCTCGTGATGTTACCTCACGAAAGCTTGCTGAGAACAAATTGTTCCAACGTGAAGCGAATCTCAAACTGTATTACGACAAGCAGCCGGTGATGATGATTACACTGGATGTCAATAATCGCATTCAGCAAGTGAACCAGTTTGCTGAAGAATTACTAGGTTATCCACTTGATCTGCTTTTGGGGCATCGCCCTAGAGAATTTTATGTGGATGAGAACGCGATGATTCCTCGTCATATCTTGTTGCAACCACAGCACAAAATTCGCGGCGTGTGGCGTCGTGATATCGAGTATCGTCATGCGGACGGTAGAACGATCTGGATTCGTGAAAATATTCGTCCATTGGTCGACTCGGGTCAGCTGTTGATTGTGGGAGAGGATATTACTGAAACCCGCGAACTTTCTGAAAAGTTAGAATACCAAGCGCGTTATGACCTGCTTACAGACACTTTCAACCGCAACCACTTTGAGCAAGAGCTACAAAAGGCGCTGAAAGAGGTCGAGAGTCATATGAGAACTCATGCGATGTTGTTCTTAGATTTGGACCAATTGAAAGTATTGAACGATACTGCTGGGCATGAAGCGGGTGATGCCGCGATCTTATTTAGCGCTAATCTGATAGAAGATGTGCTTCCTTACAATGCTGTGTTAGCTCGGATGGGGGGAGATGAGTTTGCGGTATTAATCAAAGACTGTACTGAGCGAGATGCTGTCAATGTCTGTCACAGTATTATATCGATGATGAGTGAGAATCCATTCTTATGGGGTGATATTCACCTCAATCTTACTTGTTCTATCGGAATTCGATTGATTGACCATACTGCCGCTTCATCACAAATGGTGCATGCACAGGCGGATGCCGCTTGCCATGCCGCTAAAGAGGAAGGGCGAAATCGTTATCACCTTTATCATCTAGATGATGAAGATCTGCGCCGTCGCCATTTAGAAATGGAATGCGTTAACTTGGTACACGAAGCCTTAGCTAATGATCGCTTGGAGTTATTTGCCCAACGTATTCTTGGTCTAGAGGAAAATAGCAACAAAATGCACTTTGAGATACTGGTGCGGATCAAGAACGTCCAAGGTGAGTACATTTCACCGGGGATCTTCATGCCAGCCTCCGAGCGCTATAACATCGCGCATTTGATTGATCGCCAAGTCGTCAGTCAGACGTTGAATTGGTTGGAGCAACGCCCACATCTCGTTGATGATTTGGGGATGTGTTCGATAAACCTTTCTGGTCACTCGATGGGTAACCGAGAGTTTGTTGAATTCTTGATTGAAAGTTTGGCGAGCTCATCAGTGCCTTGCCATAAGGTTTGTTTAGAGATCACTGAAACGGCCGCCATGAGTAATATGAAGCAGGCAATCAACTTCTTTACTCGAATTAAAGAGCTCGGCTGTTTGATTGCTCTGGATGATTTTGGTTCAGGCTTGTCGTCATTCGGATATCTGAAGGCATTGCCCGTTGATATTGTGAAAGTTGATGGCCTGTTTGTGCGTGATATTGATGTTAACGAGATGGACTATGTGATGGTTCGTTCGATCAATGATTTAGCGAAGCAGATGGGCAAGCACACGGTGGCTGAATTTGTTGAAAATACTCAGATTCTCGATAAGTTAATTGAACTCGGTGTTAACTATGCTCAGGGCTATGTTATTGGTCGACCGAAGCCACTGGCTGAGCTTGTTGAAGAGTTAAGGCAAGAACGAGAGATAGAGTAATTGTTTTAGGTAAGCCGACCGAGCTGGGAATACTTTTCACCGCTAATATGTATTGTTGAGGCAATCAGGTAAACTGGTTGCCTCTTTTGTTTTGAATACTACTGTCTGTTGGAGACGACCTTGCAACTACAACTGATTTGCGAAGATGCTACCCAAATCGATCATTTAAATGACTTAGCGACCCGTTGGAATTTATCTCATGATGAAAGTAGCGAGTTTGCTTTGGTGCTGACTCGCGAGCGACTTGAGCTACGTAAAGTCGATGAACCTAAGCTTGGCGCTATTTTTGTTGATTTAGTCGGAGGCGCAGTCGGTCACAGACGTAAGTTTGGTGGTGGTAAAGGTCAGGCAATTGCTAAGGCGGCAGGTCTAAACAAAGGCGCAACGCCAACTATTCTTGATGGTACAGCAGGCTTAGGGCGTGACGCATTTGTATTGGCTTCGTTGGGCTGTAAAGTGCAGATGGTAGAGCGACATCCAGTTGTGGCTGCATTATTGGATGACGGCCTGCAGAGAGCAAAAAAAGACCCAGATATCGGCGGTTGGGTTAGCGAACGTATGAAGTTGATTCACGCTTCAAGTCACGATGCGCTGGATAAACTTAGCAACGACCCTAACTTCGAACAGCCTGATGTGGTGTACCTCGATCCTATGTACCCACACCCAGAGAACAAGAAGAAGTCGGCTTTGGTTAAGAAAGAGATGCGAGTATTCCAATCTTTGGTTGGCGCCGATCTGGATGCCGATGGCTTGTTTGAGCCTGCGATGAAGCTGGCAACGAAGCGCGTTGTGGTCAAAAGACCGGATTACGCAGCATGGTTAGACGAGCAAAAACCGAGCATGGCAATCGAAACTAAAAAGAACCGTTTTGATGTGTATGTGAAAGCATCAATGACTTAGAGACACACTAAGAAAGTTTCCCGTCATAAATACGATAAATTGGCATTTAACACTTGCGATAGTCGCGTTACGGATGTATATCTAACTAAGAATCATTATTATTCTTAGCTGGAGTTGTAGCATGGCTAAACGCTTTTGTAAGTTAAACCGTCGAGATATCACTGAACACCTAGGAGAGATCCACAGCTTGGTTACTGAACCTAAGTTTGTGTGTCGTTCTTGTGCGCGTTCTTCGGCGGATCAAGCAAACCTATGCAAACCAACCGTAATTCCACCTCTTGGCTGTCAAAATAAACCCGTTGAAGAAAAAGCTGCATGCGGCCTGTTAGCGGAAACATTACCTGCACCCGAGCTATCACTTGCTGAAATCAACGAGACCCTTGAACCTGTTGTTCAAATGTTCGATCCAGCCGTTGCTGATATTGCCGCTGATGTTGTAGATAAAAAAGCATCACAGAAAAAAGCCAAACTGAAAAAACGAATCGCTAATGCGAGTTGTGATGAAAAAGCCGATCTCAAGCGAGCGAAGAAAGCGGCCAAAAAACAAGAGAAGTACAACAAAAAACTCGCGAAGATGATTAAGAAGCAGCAAAAGCTGTTTAAGAAAAGTCAAAAACTGGAAAGTCACCTTGAACGTATCAACCTACAACTTGATGACGTCGCTTTCACTGAAACCAAGACTCAGGTAGTGAGCCATAGTCACATTCACTGAAACTGGTACGGATAACTTATTGCTACAACGATATGATTTAAAAAGAGCGACCTAAGGTCGCTCTTTTGCTTTTTGGGGTTATCCGAGCCAATTCATTTAGCTCTGTTCATTTAGCTTAGTTTAGTTTAGTTAACTAAGCTCAGTGAAAGCGGTTAGGCGTTGCTTGTGGATCTCGCAACACGCTTTTTCACCCATGTCTCGTTGACGAACAGAGAGAACAAGATAACCGCGCCGCCAATGGCCAATCGAACCAAGTCGACGTCTCTGTTCCAAATCAGGATGTTCACTACAAGGCCGGCTGGAACTAAGGCGTTGTTCATTACAGCCAGTGCCCCAGCATTCACCATGCATGCACCTTTATTCCACATAAAGTAACCTAGCCCCGAAGCAATCAAGCCAAGGTAAATCAGGATGCCCCATTGAAGCGTGGTCGTTGGCAACTTCTCAGGGTTACCTAAGAGTATGAAAGCAACCGAAGCGACGCATAACGCACCCAAATAGAAGTAACCAAATACTGTGCGCTGAGGTAACTCTGTCGATTCCTTCTCCATCACTATTTTGTAAGCAACTTGGCCGATAGCAAAGCACAGGTTTGCACCTTGGACTACGAGGAAACCGACTAAAAAGTTTTCGTTGATACCCGCGAATTTAATGAATACAGCGCCCAATACAGCAATCGCCGCTGTCACTAAATACCACGGAGAGAATTGTCCTTTGAGGGAGTCATAAATAAGTGTGACGTAAATTGGGGTAAAAACGGTAAACAGAAGGACTTCAGGAACGGATAGCAGCAAGAAAGATTGGTAATAGAAGCAGTACATCAGCCCAAGCTGGATACCACCAATCGTCATCAACTTAGCGATCAGCTTACGCGAGATACCTCGAAACTTCAGGAAAGGAAGAAATACAATGCCAGCAAGGGCAACACGCATTAATACAGAGAACCAAGAATCAACCTGACCAGCAAGGTAAACGCCGATCAGGCTAAAAGAGAAGGCCCATAAGAGGGTAACACTAGCTAAATAGCTCATATAAAAACTTCGTTAATAAGATATGAGCTGTATGTTACCTAACCTTAATTCATTAGTCTTCTGAATCTCTTAGAGGCACGACCAGCATATCAACCGGCGAGGCATTGATCAGTTGTCGTGTTGAAGAGAGCAATTTGCTCCAGAAGTCTTGATGGTGCCCACAAACCACTAAATCAACATTGAATTCATTGATGGTGTCACACAGTTCATGACTCAGGTCGCCGCTGCCCACTAAGGTGTGGGTAATTGGGTATTGAGCGTGTTCTGCAAAATTTTGTAGCTGAACTCGAGATGCTTCCATCGCGTTGTGCTGGGTTTCTGCCATGTTGATATCAATAAGGCCGGTATAGAGCTCTGCATAATTAATATCGATATGGATAAAAGAGACTTTGGCTTCCAATGGCTTAGCCAATGCTACTGCTTTATCCACAAGTAATTTGCTGTCATCTGATAAATCGACTGCGACCAAAATATGTTTGTAACTCATATCGCTACCTCTTCTATTCATTGCCTAACTAAAGACTAGCACTATGCAATGCCTTTTTTTGCTGAAGTGATCTCATATCCACTGTCTTGCGTAATGTTTGCTCGAAATATTGGTTAACTAATGGCCTGCGAGATATTCATAAAATAGTGATATAGTAGAGAAAACTGAAGATGTAATTAGGAGTCTTAAATGCTATCAAAAACTATGGTAGAGCAACTGAATGATCAAATTAATCTAGAATTTTTCTCATCCAACCTATACTTACAAATGAGTGCTTGGTGTGAAGACAAAGGATTTGAAGGTGCAGCAGAGTTTCTGCGTGTTCATGCAGTCGAAGAAATGGAACACATGCAGCGTCTTTTTACTTACGTAAGTGAGACAGGTGCAATGCCAATTTTAGGTGCGATTGAAGCGCCAAAACATGAATTTGATAGCCTTGGGGCTGTGTTCCGTGAAACTTACGAACATGAGCAAATGATTACTCAAAAGATCAACAAACTGGCTCACGTTGCTTTCAGCACACAAGATTACTCAACCTTTAACTTCCTGCAATGGTACGTTGCAGAGCAACACGAAGAAGAGAAGTTGTTTAAAGGTGTATTGGATAAGCTAGAGCTTGTTGGTGAAGACGGTAAAGCATTGTTCTTTATTGATAAAGACTTAGCGCAATTGGCAAAAGATGGTTCATCTTCAATTATGGAAGCTCCTGCCGTTTAGGTAGTACGAGAAAGACACTGATTATCTTTTTCTTTTGAGTTTTCTTATGAAGATGTAAGGAGGAAAGGATGATCAGCGGCGACACTATTCTATTTGCACTAATGGTTGTGACTTGTGTGAACTGGGCGCGTTACTTTACTGCGCTAAGAACACTCATTTATATTATGCGAGAAGCACACCCTCTACTATATCAACAAGTAGATGGAGGTGGTTTCTTCACAACCCATGGCAATATGACCAAACAGGTTCGCCTGTTTAGTTACATCAAAAGCAAAGAGTATCACCACCATCACGACGAAGTTTTTACGTCGAAGTGCGATCGTGTAAGGCAGTTATTCATACTCTCTTCTGCTCTGTTAGGTGTAACGTTGCTGTCTTCTTTCATCGTCTAAGTCATTTAGTACGATTGAAGTAGAGCTTAGGTTTTTGGTGTAAAGCTTCGGTTGTTGGTTCGCTAAGCCAAACCAAACAGTGGCTTGCTTCTGTCTGTGAATTGTACAATTGAACATCAATTGCAAAGTTTAAAATTGCCGCTAAAATAGCGAGCAATTAGTAAGGATGTGCTGTTTATGCACATCCTTTTTTATTGATGGCATTTCGAGAACAGGGCGTACTCGAGGTGTAAAAGTGAAGAAAGCAGAACCCCAATGAGTGAAAAGTTTGATGTAATCGTAATTGGTGCGGGCGCCGCGGGCTTAATGTGTGCTGCGGAAGCGGGTAAACGTGGCCGACGAGTGCTGGTGGTTGATCATGCAAAGAAACCAGGCAGAAAAATTTTAATCTCAGGTGGCGGCCGTTGTAACTTCACTAACTATGATGTTTCAGCCAACAACTTCCTATGTAACAACCCTCACTTCGTGAAGTCAGCTTTATCTCAATACACCAACTGGGATTTTATCTCGATGGTGAGCAAGTACGGTATTGAGTTCGAAGAGCGAGACCACGGCCAATTGTTCTGTGTGAATGACCATACTGCAAAAGACATCGTGAGCATGTTGCTTGAAGAGTGTAAGCAAGCGAAAGTTGAACAGCGCTACCGTTGTGATGTTCACTCCATCGAAAAAACAGACGCTGGCTTTAAGATGCACCTTAATACCGACGAAGTTGAGTGTGACTCACTTGTCGTGGCGACGGGCGGTTTATCGATGCCGAAACTAGGCGCGACGCCATTTGGCTATAAGATTGCCGAGCAGTTTGGTTTGTCTGTAATGCCGACTACGGCGGGGCTAGTACCATTCACGCTCCATAAAGAAGACAAAGAAGCTTTCGCTGAGCTTTCTGGTATCGCAATTCCTGCTGAGATCACAGCGCAAGACGGCACTTTATTTAAAGAAGCGTTGCTGTTTACTCACCGCGGCTTATCTGGTCCTTCGGTACTGCAAATCTCTTCATTCTGGAAAGCGGGTCAATCGGTTTCTATCAACCTAGTACCTGAAGTAGACGTTGCTGAGTTGCTTGAAAATTCTCGCGAGAAACACCCAAATCAGAGCCTGAAAAATACCTTGGCAAAAGCACTACCAAAGCGTTTTGTGGAAGTGCTGATTGATCGTAAAGAGCTTGAAGACAAGCCGCTTAAACAGTTCAATGAAAAGCAGCTTAGTGGCATCGTTGAGCACCTAGAGAACTGGAAAATGGCACCAAATGGCACTGAAGGTTATCGAACTGCCGAAGTGACTCTAGGCGGAGTGGATACTGATCACCTATCTTCGAAAACCATGGAGTGTAAGAGTGTGTCTGGCCTCTATTTCATCGGTGAAGTAATGGACGTAACGGGTTGGTTAGGGGGCTATAACTTCCAATGGACGTGGTCGTCTGGGTGGGTTGCAGGCCAAAACGTATAGCACTGTTTAGGAACAATAAAGTTTGTACACTGTCGATTAAGTTTGTACAAAGTTCCAT
>NZ_JBFSTC010000130.1:0-9505 GCF_041466605.1 Vibrio sp. 10N.247.310.17
TATCGCCCAAACTGGTTAAATTTTAACAGTGACAACTACCCTGCCAGATAGGGTTAGTGAAAAGCTTATAGCAGTTAAAATGGGGGAACAGATAATAAAAAGTTAAGACAACTTAACCTGAGTAGCCTTAATGTTCTCACTTGGGTAACAACCTAACACTTTTAGGTGACGAGTTATGGCTGTTAGTTCCGTTATCGCTTGCTGCATATTATCTGAATCTAAGTGTGCTTCTAAATCCACATAGAACATCTCTTCCCAAGGGTTACCCATGATAGGACGAGATTCCAGCTTGGTCATGTTAATACCTAAGCGTTGCAGAATCAGCAGTGTTTCAACCAAAGAACCGGCTTCTTGAGAAGTCGACATGATGAGTGTCGTCTTCGCTGGGATCTGAGTCGATACTTCAACAGGCTTACGAGCGACCACGATGAAACGAGTGTGGTTCTCAGTTTGATTTGCAATGTTGCCTTGGATTGGTTGAAGTCCATAAAGCTTGCCGCTCGATGCATTACCAATCGCTGCCACATCATCACCGCCTAGATCTTTCACCTTTTTCATAGCGTCAGCTGTGCTTGCACAAGATTCAAGGCTGACATCTTTAAGGCGGCTTAAAAACTCACTGCATTGTTGATGAGGTTGTGGATGCGAATAGAGCGTTTTAATGTCTTCTAAACGAATATCATTTTTCGCGACCAAGCAGTGTTCAATCGGTTGAGAAAGTTCACCAACGATGTAAAGCGTTGTGTGTTGTAGTAGATCGTAGACTTCGTTAATTGACCCTGAACTGGTATTTTCAATCGGCAGTACACCGTAGTCGGCATGGCCCGATTCTACAGTCGATGCGACTTCTTTGAAGTGATTACAGTTCAGCTCAATCAATTCCATATTCTTGCGGCTGAAGTATTCACGGCTCGCAAGGTGAGAATACGATCCCTTAGAACCTAAGAATGCAACGCGAGCTAGTGGTTTACGGCTTTGTGGATTCGCAAGGTTTTGCAGGTATGACTGTTGCAGCAGAACCGAATCTTCAATGATGGTATGAAACAACTTAGTAATGTACTGCGCATCAAGCTCGTATTTATCTTTACCGTTGTTGATCAATTTGACTAGTAGTTGTTGCTCTCGTACTGCATCACGAACGGGTTTTGACGTTTCTACCTTGCTTTTAGCGACTTCGATACTCAGCTTACGACGCTCTGAAAGTAATTTTAGGAGTTCGTCGTCTAAATCATTGAGACGAAGGCGGATATCATCTAGTGAAATTGTTCGGTCAGTCATAAATGTGTCCTTATAAAAAAGCCCCCCTAGTGTGGGAGGCTTCTTGTTCGTTTTTGACTTGTTTTTCTAAAACGACTTAGCCTCCGATTTACGGAAGAAAAAAGAAGTCAAAAATAAACAAAGAGTGAGAGTGCATAAAAAGTGATTGTTTTATGAATGTTTAAACACAATAAGCAAGCGAGCTACGAGCGTCAAGCAAAAAAATAGCGCCCTGAGGCGCTATTTTTTAATCTGTCATATTTCCTTATTCTACTTCAGCTTCTAGCTCTTCGATTTCAGGCTTTTCAGCGCGGCGCGCTTCTGGTTTATGGCGCAGCTTGTTGAGTTGACGCTCTAGTTTTTGTTCTACTTCGTTAATAGCTACGTAGAGGTCGTCATGAATTGATGAAGCAACAAGTTGGCCTTTTGGTACCGTTAGAACGGCTTCAAATTTTTTCTTTTTATTTGGTTCTTCGCTAAAGCTCGCTTGGCAGCCAATGATGTCTACTTGCCATTTATCCAGCTTCTTAAATTTGCTTTCTATGTGATCACGGATTGCAGAGGTAATGTCGATATTTTTACCAGTGATGTTCATTTTCATAGAAGTTTTCCTCTGTTGTATCCCTCATGGGTTAACTTCAGATTACGACTTTTAGGAATAAAGAATGTGATTTAGATCTTGTTTTGGTTGGGTGGGATAAGCATTAAAATCAAATGTGATCTCACGCAAGTCTTGATATCTTTTTGTCGAAAAATACTTGTTATCCCTATGAAAAACGATAAGTTGGAGGCAAGGCTTCGCTAAAAATTAAACCAGTTTTTAGGGGCGGACTACAGCCTATAGAAAGTGCTTGATTGAAATTTACTCAATAGTGTTTTGTGATATAGGTATCATGATGTAGCTCTCTGCGTAAGCTTCTTCAGAATTAGATAAACAAAAGCCGCATAAGTTTTCTTATGCGGCTTTTATGTTTTTAACCTTATCTAACACCTTTGTTCCTCAAGCTCTGATGTTAAGGGCGAAGTTAATCGTTAGTGTTCAGTAATCTCGCTGTACCGTCCTCTCGGATGGCATTGATTGCTTGCAATTGTTTGTAAATGACGAAGTAACGATTGATGTTGGCGACATAGGTTACGGGTTCTTTACTCACGTACTTACGAGTGATGATTTCCACGTTTTTAAACCAGATATTTGGGTTATAACCCTTTTTTTTAGCAATGTTCCGCATCTTTCTTATCTTAGCGGGGCCGGCATTGTAAGAAGCTAAAGTGAAGTAGATTTGATTGTCAGGCGATATCGCTGGATCGTCAAAATATCGGTCTTTGATAAAGCGCATATATTTCACACCAGCATGGATGTTGTTATCCACCTTATGTATGTTTTTTATATTGACGTTTTTGTCTTTGGCGGTACTTGGCAACACCTGCATTACACCGATGGCGCCTCGGTGAGAAACCCTGCTTTGATCAAGTCCAGACTCTTGGAAACCTTGAGCTGACATCATCAAAGGGTCGAATTCGTATTCATTCGAATATTTTTCAAAGACATCTGCCAGTTTTGCCACTCGGTCTACTTTATTTGGGTTGAGTGCTCGTCCTAACCAACGAGTGTTGTCGATGTATTTATTATAGATAACGTTCCCAAGTAGAGTTCCTGTTCGTGCGGTCTTTACGTATTTGTTGATCTCTTTCTTTAGCTGAGGGCTGTCTTTTCTCAGTGCCCAAGCAATTTGACCATTTTCACGCAGCGGCAACTCAGTGTGTACCTGAATGTTTTCCATAACATCGAGCCAGAGCTTAGCTTTGTGGCTATCTAGAACTGTACCTTGTATATAACCCTGATTAACCAGTTCTATCAGCTCGTAGTCTTGCAATGATTCTTCGATAAAGTGGACATGCAGTGGTGGTAAACCTAGTGCGTTAAGCTCTTTGTTGACTCTTTGAACACTCTCGAAGTAACTTGAGCTAGCTCGGATCCAGACCTCTTGACCACTCAATTGCTTGATTTCGGTGATAGGGGCAGAATTTTTTCCGGTGATAATCAGTTCTTTCCCATCTTTGATCATTGGATCGGAAAAATCGATGACACTTAACCGCTTGTCGGTGATCGTTAGGTTGGCGACAGCGACATCACCGTAACCAGATTCTAACGAGGGGAGTAGATCATCTCGTTGCACGGGGATGATTTGAACGTTGAGATAGGGGTGCTTCTTACGAAGACTTTTCTCAAAGTGGTAGAGCATTTCTGCCACAATACCTTTTGGCTTGCCATCTTCTATGTAGTAAAAGCCCAGATCAGCCGAAACCAATACTCTCACTGTTCCTTTTGTTTTGAGTACATCTAAGTCTCCCATGTAAGGTTGATTGCTCAATGGGGACAGTTCTAATGCGTTGGAAAGTTGGCTAAATAACCCGATCCAGATAAATAATAACATCCTGCTCACATCCACACTCCATGTTGATGTTTTGTTAAAAGTTATCTATTGAAGATACTGCTTATGTTGCCATTCATCAAGTTTACCAGACGAAGTTCAAAAAAAATCGCGCTAACAAATTAGCGCGATTTTGAAGTGATTGTTTTAGTTAACGACGAGTGTGATTCGCTGACTAAGGCAGTGGATTGAGCTCGATTAACTTTTCTGTTCGTAACACTGCGTCTTCTAAGCCTAGTTGTTCATAAGCTTCTAATTGAATGTCTAAAGACTTACGTGCAGCAATGGTGTCAGGGTAAGTCTTCTGCAACTCTTGTGTTCTGTTTATAGCTGCAATCCAAGCTTCACGACGCAGGTAGAAATCAGCGGTTGCTAAGTCATACTCCGCGAGGCGGTTTTTCAGTGCGAACATGCGTTTTTGTGCATCTTCAGCGTATGGGCTTGCTGGGAAACGTTCTAACAGTCGTTTGAAATCAGCAAATGCAAGTTTCACAGGTTCTGGGTCTCGGTCGCTACGATCGATATTAAAAATATCATGCATGAAGTTTCGGTCTTGTGCCATATGCGTTAAACCGCGCATGTAAAGAACCCAATCCTGTTTTTCATGAGTAGGGTTTAAGCGTAGGAATCGCGAAATAGTCGCAAGGCCAAGCGCCAAGTCATCATTTTTGTAGTAAGCGTAAATCAGATCCAGTTGTACTTGTTCAGAATAGGCGCCGAATGGGTAACGTGAGTCTAAGGCTTCTAGCTTTTCGATTGCAGAAAGCCAGCTACCACTCTGCAGTGATTCTTGGGCGTCAGAGTAAAGAACCGATGGCGGTACATCCGGTACTATTTCTTCACTACTTGAACAACCAACTAAGAGTGATACGGCTAATAGACCCGTTAAAGTAAGGTGTTTCATGTCAGGCGTCGATTCCTTGAATTAAATATTTCGTAAGCTTCCGTTACTTTCTAACCAGTAACAGATACAATGATGCAATTATTCTATTTTATCCATACTAATGGGTATTAGTCTCACGGTTTTTAAAAAAGTTCGATATGGCTCAGCAGATAACATTAACAGACACAGTAAAAAGCAGCCAGTTAGGTCAACGTTTAGACCAAGCTGTCGCTGAACTATTTACCGATTTTTCTCGCTCTCGTATTAAAGAGTGGCTTCTTGACGGCAAAATCCAAGTGGATGGCGAAGTTATCACTAAACCGCGCACCATAGTTTTGGGCGGTGAAGCGATCATCTTACAAGCAGAGCTTGCGGATGAAGAGCGCTGGGAAGCACAAGATATTCCGTTAGACATTGTCTATGAAGATGATGATTTATTGGTTATCAATAAACCTCGCGATCTGGTTGTACACCCAGGTGCAGGTACGCCGGATGGAACCATACTAAACGCATTGCTTTTCCATTACCCTCAGATTGCTGAAGTACCTCGTGCGGGTATTGTGCACCGTCTTGATAAAGACACAACTGGCCTTATGGTTGTGGCTAAAACGGTTCCAGCTCAAACTCGCCTTGTACGAGCTCTTGCTAAACGTCGTATTACTCGTGAATATGAAGCAATTGCTATTGGTAAAATGACAGCGGGTGGTGTGGTTGAGAAAGGCATTAGCCGTCATGCAACTAAGCGTACGTTAATGGACGTTAATGAACTGGGTAAGCCTGCGGTAACTCACTACCGTGTTGCTGAGCACTTCCGCGAACATACTCGTATTCGTCTGCGCCTAGAAACGGGTCGTACTCACCAAATCCGTGTTCACATGTCATACCTTCAGCACCCGTTGTTAGGTGATATTGCGTACGGTGGTCGTGCACGTATTCCAAAAGGTGCATCTGAAGAGCTAACGACAATGATTCGTTCTTTTGATCGCCAAGCGCTACACGCGGTTATGCTGAAGTTTGTTCACCCGATTACTGGTGAAGAAGTAGAGTTCCACGCACCTGTGCCAAATGACATGGTTGTGATGGCTGAAGCGTTGCGTGTTGATGCTCGCGAAAACATAGAAGACGACATTTAATCGTGTCAATGATCATCCCTGACTGGAATGCACCAAAAAACGTGAAAGCATTTGCTTCGACTCGTTTTGATGGTTGTTCTACAGGTGCCTATCAAGGGTTAAACCTTGGTATGCACGTTGGGGATGATGCTTTACTTGTTGAAAGCAATCGAACATGGCTAAAGCAACAATCTAATATGCCCACGGCTCCGGTATGGCTAAATCAAACTCACTCAACGGATGTCGTTACAGTTTTAGAACCTGTGGCGAATGTGCTTGATGCGGATGGTGCATTTACCACTGCAAAGGGTGTTGTGTGTTCTGCGATGACAGCCGATTGCTTACCGGTCATCCTTACCGATACCAAAGGCACTCAAGTTGCTGCCGTTCATGCGGGTTGGCGTGGTCTTGCTGGTGGCATTCTTGAAAATGCCGTCGCAAAGTTTTCAAACCTAGATTCCGAGAACCAGATAATTGCTTGGCTTGGTCCTGCAATTGGTAAAGGTGCATTTGAGGTTGGCAACGATGTGTTGGACGCTTTTGTTCGTTTTGACCCTCAAGCGAAATTAGCATTTAAAGCTAAATCTGAACCTGGCAAGTGGTTAGCAAACATGTCTCAACTTGCGACTCAACGATTAATGAAAGTTGGCGTGACTTCGGTGACAGACTCGAATCTATGTACATACGCAGATTCAGATGCTTTCTATTCTTATCGTCGTGATGGTATTACTGGGCGTCAGGCGACATTTATTTGGTTAGAGTAATCTCTGACTAGCATAACCACTCATCCAGTTCATTTATATTTTCATATCAGCTCTATTCTTCATCCTTATCCCTTGAAAATCTGCGTTACCGTATCCATCTTCTAACCATAAGATAAACATATCTAAGAGTAGGAAGGTTGGCATGCGTCTCGATCGATTCACTAGTAAATTCCAAATTGCGATATCTGATGCTCAGTCGCTCGCATTAGGTCGTGATCACCAATATATAGAACCTGTACACCTAATGGTGTCTTTGCTTAATCAAGATGGCAGTGCGATTCGTCCATTGCTCACCATGTTGAATATTGATGTTGTTCAATTGCGTTCTAAATTAAGCGAAATATTAGACCGAGTCCCAAAAGTAAGCGGTATCGGTGGTGATGTTCAGCTCTCTAACGCAATGGGAACGCTATTCAACCTATGTGACAAGGTCGCGCAAAAGCGTCAAGACAGTTACATATCTTCAGAAGTATTCCTACTCGCTGCAATAGAAGACAAAGGACCTCTAGGTAACTTACTTAAAGAGTTAGGCCTTACTGAGCGAAAACTATCTCAAGCTATCGAGCAAGTTCGTGGTGGTCAAAAGGTTGATGACCCGAATGCGGAAGATAGACGCCAAGCTTTAGAGAAGTTCACCATTGATCTGACCGAGCGAGCAGAGCAAGGCAAGCTAGATCCTGTGATTGGTCGTGATGATGAAATTCGTCGCACGATTCAAGTCCTTCAACGTCGTACTAAGAACAACCCTGTCATTATCGGTCAACCCGGTGTAGGTAAAACTGCGATTGTCGAAGGTTTGGCTCAGCGTATTATCAATAATGAAGTGCCTGAAGGCTTAAGAGGCCGACGAGTGCTTTCATTAGACATGGGCTCATTAGTTGCGGGTGCTAAATATCGTGGTGAATTCGAAGAGCGTCTAAAATCAGTGCTTAATGAATTATCGAAAGAAGAAGGCAATGTCATTCTCTTTATCGATGAAATTCATACTATGGTCGGCGCAGGTAAAGGCGAAGGCTCTATGGATGCGGGTAACATGCTGAAACCAGCATTAGCTCGTGGTGAACTGCATTGTGTCGGCGCAACAACGCTCGATGAATACCGACAATATATAGAGAAAGACCCGGCTTTGGAGCGTCGATTCCAAAAAGTGATCGTGGATGAACCCACCGTTGAAGACACGGTAGCGATTCTTCGTGGTTTGAAAGAGCGCTATGAACTCCACCATCATGTAGAAATTACCGATCCTGCTATCGTAGCGGCGGCAACGCTATCTCACCGATATGTTTCAGATCGTCAGTTACCAGATAAGGCGATTGATCTCATTGATGAAGCGGCTTCGAGTATTCGAATGCAGATAGATTCAAAGCCCGAGTCATTGGATAAGTTAGAGCGCAAAATCATTCAATTGAAGATCGAACAGCAAGCTCTGACGAATGAAAATGATGAGGCCAGTGAAAAGAGGCTTCGTACGTTACAAAGCGAACTTTCTGAGAAAGAACGCGATTTCGCAGAGCTTGAAGAAGTTTGGAACGCTGAAAAAGCGGCGCTGTCTGGTACGCAACATATTAAATCAGAGCTAGAACAAGCTCGAATGGATATGGATTTTGCACGACGCGCTGGTGACCTTAACCGTATGTCTGAATTGCAATATGGTCGAATTCCAGAATTGGAGAAGCAGTTAGATCTCGCGACTCAAGCTGAAATGCAAGAAATGACCTTATTACGTAATAAGGTGACCGACGCTGAGATCGCCGATGTCCTTTCAAAGCAAACCGGTATTCCTGTTTCTAAAATGCTAGAAGCAGAAAAGGAGAAGCTTCTGAAAATGGAAGGTGTTCTGCATAAGCGGGTTATCGGTCAAGCGGAAGCGGTCGAAGTGGTATCGAATGCGATTCGTCGTAGCCGTGCTGGTTTGTCTGATCCGAATAAGCCGATTGGTTCGTTCTTGTTCTTAGGGCCAACAGGTGTCGGTAAAACGGAACTGTGTAAAACATTAGCTAACTTTATGTTCGATAGTGAAGATGCGATGGTTCGTATCGATATGTCTGAGTTTATGGAAAAACACTCTGTTGCTCGTTTAGTTGGTGCGCCCCCTGGTTATGTGGGTTATGAAGAAGGTGGGTACTTAACCGAAGCTGTTCGTCGAAAACCTTATTCTGTCATTCTGCTTGATGAGGTAGAGAAAGCTCACCCAGATGTTTTCAATATTCTATTGCAGGTTTTGGATGATGGACGATTAACTGACGGACAAGGTCGCACCGTCGATTTTAGAAATACCGTGGTAATCATGACATCGAACCTAGGTTCAACTCGTATTCAAGAGAACTTCAATACATTGGATTACCAAGGCATTAAAAATGAGGTTATGGAAGTTGTGGGTAAACATTTCCGACCTGAGTTTTTGAATCGAGTTGATGAAAGTGTCGTGTTCCATCCATTAGGCCAAGAGCACATCGAGTCAATTGCCGCTATTCAGCTTGATCATTTGAAAATGCGAATGGAAGACAATGGTTATGAACTCGAAGTTTCAGAAAAAGCGCTCAAGCTAATCTCTCAAGTTGGTTTTGACCCTGTATATGGTGCAAGGCCTCTTAAAAGAGCAATTCAACAAACTGTTGAGAACCCGTTAGCGAAAGCGATACTGGCTGGAAAAATAAATCCAGAGAAGAAAGTACAGCTATTGGTGAATAACGACCGAATTATTGCTCACCAATAATCAAACTATGAATAATAGGTACGATTAGCCGAAATTAAGGCTTAATCGTACCTATTTTGAACGCTTTGTGTGAATAGTGTCCGAACGATCGCCTGTGGCGGTTTTTTTCCGTTTTTGGTCTTGTGCAAAGGGGGATTCTCTCTATAATGCGCCTCCGTTGCTAGGGATAACCAAGCGGTTTGAACTAAGTAACGAGACGACATTAAGCATTTAAGATGCTTTGAAAAATTAGCTGGAAAAAGTGTTTGACACTGGAACCTAATTCGCTAGAATGGCCGTCCACTTCGAGAGGCTCCTTACTTAAAAGGAACGCTCAACAAGTGAAGCTCTTTAACAATTTA
>NZ_JBFSTC010000131.1:0-9495 GCF_041466605.1 Vibrio sp. 10N.247.310.17
TATCGCCCAAACTGGTTAAATTTTAACAGTGACAACTATCCTGCCAGAGGGGGAAGATAAGCAGGACATAGAGTATGAGCAACAACTGTAGTTATTGAAGAATTGATAGCGCGGAAGCCCCTTTCTAGGGATGATAAAGCGAAATTGCCTTCTAAGAAGGCGGATATT
The DNA here is from genome assembly GCF_041466605.1 of Vibrio sp. 10N.247.310.17. Taxonomy (NCBI): domain Bacteria; kingdom Pseudomonadati; phylum Pseudomonadota; class Gammaproteobacteria; order Vibrionales; family Vibrionaceae; genus Vibrio; species Vibrio sp. 10N.247.310.17. The sequence continues at coordinate 169 of NZ_JBFSTC010000131.1, forward strand.
TTTTCAGTCTTGCATTGTAAAGGGGTCAAGGAAATGGGCATGGCTTAGACCATAAATATAATGAACCAAATGTTTGTCTGCCCATTAGGTTTTCGGGCAGACAATTAGCTTAATTTTTAAAAGAAGCCTAAAGGATTAACACTGTGGCTAACGATGATATTTTTGGTGTTCTGGTAGTGGTCTAGCATCATTTTGTGTGTTTCTCTACCAATCCCGGACTTTTTATAGCCGCCAAACGCAGCGTGAGCAGGGTAAGCATGGTAGCAGTTAACCCAAATTCGCCCAGCTTGTATATTTTTCGCCATATGTGAAATCAGATTGTTGTCACGTGTCCATACTCCAGCACCTAAGCCATACTCAGTATCGTTGGCGATTGCCAGAGCTTCTTCAGTGTCCTTAAATGTAGTAACAGCAACGACTGGGCCAAAAATCTCTTCTTGGAAAATACGCATATCGTTAGTTCCTTTGAAGAGGGTAGGCTCGACAAAGTAACCATTGTCTTCATTGCTGTTACCACCAATAAGTAATTCGGCACCTTCTTCATGACCAAGAGCTATGTATTTGCGAATTTTGTCAAATTGCTCTTGTGACACCTGTGAACCAACTTGTGTGTCGGTATCGAGTGGGTTTCCTTGTTGGATCGTTTTCATGCGAGTTTGCAAACGTGAAATGAAGCGATCGTAAATTGATTCATGAATCAAAACTCGAGAAGGACACGTGCAGACTTCACCTTGATTGAAAAAAGCTAACAAGACACCTTCGATACACTTATCAAGGTAACTGTCTTCGTGATCAAATATATCAGCCATAAAAATATTTGGAGATTTACCACCTAGCTCGACTGTTGACGGAATTAGGTTCTCAGCGGCACACTTCAGAATATGCTGTCCAACTTCTGTAGAGCCAGTAAAGGCTACTTTAGCAATCTTTTTATGTGTAGCAAGTGCTTGACCTGCTTCTGAACCATAGCCATTTACGACATTGATTACACCGGCAGGGACTAGATCTTCGATGAGCTCCATCAATACTAAGATTGATGCAGGAGTTTGTTCCGCTGGTTTTAATACTACGCAGCAGCCAGCAGCCAGCGCGGGTGCCAGCTTCCAAGCGGCCATTAAGAGTGGGAAGTTCCATGGGATAATTTGTCCTACAACACCAACAGGTTCTGGGAAGTGGTAGGTCATGGTTTGTGAATCTAGTTCCGCAGCGGAACCTTCTTGAGCTCTAATGCATCCAGCAAAATAGCGGAAATGGTCGACAACGAGTGGAATATCAGCGGCGAGAGTCTCGCGAATAGGTTTCCCATTGTCCCATGTTTCAGTAATAGCAAGCATCTCAAGGTTGTTCTCAATACGCTCAGCTATCTTTAATAATATGTTTGAACGCTCAGTGACTGATGTTGAAGCCCAGTCATTTTTCGCATTGTGCGCAAAATTAACTGCCAAATCGATGTCTTCTTGAGTCGAAGCTGGAATTTCACAAATTACAGAATGGTTGATTGGGGAGGTATTAGTAAAATATTTTCCATGTTTCGGTGCTACCCATGCCCCTCCTATGAAGTTTTGATACTGCGGCTTGAAATCGACAATCGAATTTTCAGTTCCTGGTTGTGCATATAACATTTTCAGTTCCTTTTTTTAGATTCTGTGCGTTATTATCCACCCGCACATGAAAAATAAAATAAGCAACTTCAACCATAGGTTAAGCTAGAATAAAAATAGCCATACTAAATCAATGGTTTATATATTAACCGTGAAACTAAAAGTCTTGAATGCTTAGGGTATATGTCTTTTTCTAATGAATTTCATTTTAATATGCTAGTTCTATCAATGTAAATAGATCGCTATCATTACCAATATAGTAACCAAATAGGACATATATATCTGATCTTATGGACGTAATAATGGTGTTATTTTTATAACTACATGATATTTGGTTGGTTTGTTTTGTTGGTGCAATTGGTTTCACTGTTTTATTTTAAACATATAACGTTAACATATGAGGAACAAGAACAATGAACTAGAGGAATGTAAAGTGTATCAAGAATTGAGCCAACTGTTAGATGACATTGGATATGCATTTGATAAGCATGAGCTGAAGATATGTACTATCAGAGCTCAAAAAAACAAAGTTATAAAAGCGATGATTGTAAAGGCAAAAGAACTAAATTTTGATATTTCGTCAAATCTATCGAAAAGTGTCTTGTCAGCGATAGTTAGTCAGGAAGACATTAACGAGCAACAAGCGATTGACGTTTTGACGAAGTATGTAATTAGCGACAATATAATTCAAAGAGAAATGAGAGAGAGCCTTTTCCTTGCTGCGATGAGGAAAAGCGAAGAGTTTCATATTGTTATGCTATTGAATGGAGAAGGGGTAAATCGTGTTATCTGAAGAAATGCTTTATGAAAGAACCAAAGAAGCGCTGCGATGCGCACGCTTGCTTGAGCTTGATACATCCCAACAATTTATTAGAACATGTTTGAGTGCTTGTGTGGCTGATAAGCGTATTCATATTAACAATATTGGTGAGGTATTAAGCCATTCAATTGCTTATCCGAGTAAATTATTAGCTGGTGCATATGAGTCCAGTGAGCTTCATCGGTCCATAACCCCTGTCTTAGAAAAACTCTCTCAATAGTATTTGTCTGAGTGGCAAAAATGTCACATCAAAAGTAGTTGCTTGGGCCTAATCTGGCAGTCATTATTTTTTAAGCGATGTTTGTCAGATTGAACCTAAGGCTGAACTTTTTACGGTTTACGAGCTAACAGTGTATCTAGTGAATGTTAGTTGCCACTTTTTATCCACATGATTACTCGCCCTGAATTTTATAATCAATACGCATTTGACTCACCAAGATCGTCATCGTTTATTTCTTGCAGGTAAATTAGTCGACTTTGTTTTTGTTTCGCTTTTCTTTCCCTTGTGGTTTGTCGTTGAACGCTTGCAGATACAAGCGTAGGCGGAGAGACATCAACTTTCTTAAAGTTGAATTGATGAAGGCTGTGGAGCTCAAAGCCGGAGAGATACCAGCTTTATTATTGGGTTAATCATTTCAATCTAAGTGAATAACTCCCTTTTTAGCTAAGGGCTTAGGTCCAGTTAGAATTAAGGTGCTTAAATCTCACAAGCCTGTGTCGCTTTGCGATATTCTGTGGGCGTCATGTCGTAAAATTTTTTAAACAGCGACCTAAAATGGTTTGTGTCACTGTAACCAACTTGCTGGGATATTTGTTCTATGTTTAAGCTGGTAGTGTCCAGCTTGTCTCTCGCTAATACCACTCTAATACGTTGTATGTAGTTCATTGGAGATTCGCCAGTTGCTGCTTTGAAGCGACGTTTCATTTGCCTTTCACTCAAAAAACTTTTCTCTGCACACATAGCGACAGATAGCCTGCTTGGGTCTTCATTGTGCATCCACTCTTGTAACCGATCAATCAAACTGTCGCTATGTTGATGGTATTGAGCAAAGCTCGTTAAACAAATTCGCTTAATTTTTGAAACATCACCTCCTAAGTACTGTTCACATTTAATTCTTTGGGCCGTGCCTAACAAAGCATCAATTAACAAAATTGTTGCAGCAAAGTATTCTTTAATGCTGGAGGTGCAAATATATCGGTCTTCATGAGTTATTTTCAAGTGTGGTTTGAATTTTACTTGGGGGAATTGATTTCGAAAATCTTCAGCATATACCCAATGTGTAGTTGCGCTTCGTTTGTTTAAAACCCCAAGCTCAGCCAGAAGAAATGTCCCCGTACATAAAGAGAGAACAAATTCACACTGCGTAATTTGTTTTTTTAGCCAATATTTAACCTCTTTGGGTAAGACATAAGACCCCTTATTTATGTCACCACAAGCACCTATTATTAAAATGTCGGTATGTTCGACGGATTCCCAATGCGTACTACTGTTAATTGTTAGCCCCCCTAAGAATTGAGTCGGCCCCCCTGTGACTGATACATAACTGACCAGTGGCGCTGGTAATCCTGCTTGCATTGAAGCAATTGTCAGCATTTCGATTGGTCCCGAAATTGCTGTGATTGGGCTTCCTTCTAACAAGAGTGCAGTAATCTTTAAAGGTTCTCTTTTTCTGATCATGAGTATTACGTTTCTCAAATATGTCCTATTTGCTAGTACTATGTCCATAAACCCTTAAGAACACTAATAAACAAATCCGAAATTTAAAGTACTCGTCATTAGATTGATTTTAAATGAATAAATTAAGTCATTGATATTTACATGTTTATCATCAACACGTTTAGTTATAACTAAATCTGTTGATGATTTAGATTGATTACTCTAATTAATCGGCCGTGATACACTGGACACTGCCGGTCAATAAACTGGAATAACAGAAAATATACTTATCTTGGTATAAGGTCTGGAAAAATTGTTCCGATGAATTCTCAATCAAGTGTGCTTCAGTGAAATCAAGTTCTGTTGAGGGAGTGTAGTTTGCGCTACGTAGCGCGTTGGTTGTCGAAAAGAGGTCTGCACCCCAGAAATAAACGGAGTAATAGATGTTGAGGGCTTTGTTTTCGCCTTCGGATAATAAGCTACAATGCGCATCGTGAACTCCTCCCCACAGATGATCTACGGTAATTACTTCTTTGAAGGAGTCGACTTCAAATTTTTTATATGTACGACCATGAGAAAATAACATGATGTTGTTTCGACCATCTAAGAATAGAGGATGATTAAGGGTATTTATCCATGAGATAAACGTAATGACGAGTATATTTGCCAAGACCAGAAAAATAATGGCTTTACCGACATTGTTCATTAATTTCCTCTCTTACTTGCTCGATTGAATAGTCTCGGGAAAAACTAAAATTCATTGTGTTGTGTTCATGTAAATTATTAGGTTGATAAACACACGATACATAGAGTTGCTCAGGGTTTTCAGAAATATAGAGCATACGTAAGTCACTTGAGTATCTCCCTTTGAGGTCATTGAAACGTTTATCTCCATTTTTAGTATCAGTAAAATAGTACGTTACGCCCAAATGTTCACGCTGGTTCCATTGAATACGATCTGTGGTGCTATTGTAATATATGATCCGCGTTAACCAAGTGAGACTAACTAAAAATAACAGTGAGAGAGTCAATAGAATGAATCTTTGAAGGTATTGTAGATGGGCCGATAGACTGGTCTTCTCATGGTCTTGAGGTTGGAGAGTGTCTGGGATTATTTCTGAACTAGGTGTTGATGAGTTGTTTTGTTCAAGAACTATTGGCACCTCAAGGCTTATTATGTTGCTTACCAGTAAATAACCATGCTTTGGGACTGTTTTTATAATATTTTGTTGTCGGCCATTGTCACCTAAAGCTATACGTAGGTGGGCTATAGACTGAGTTAAACTAGCTTGCGAGACGACTCGCCCTGGCCAAGCCACGTCGATTAGGGTACTTTTTAAAACGGTTTCGCCTTGATTTTGACATAAAAGCTCTAAAATTTTGCAATCTGTAGAGTGCAATTTTTTGCTCTCCCCATTACTTTGGTTAGTTAGCTGGCGCCTAAGGGTTGGATTAAATATCCACATGCTATGTTGTTTTCTTGTCATTGACGTCAATTTTTTCTTTATTTTCAGATATATTGACACATTGAACTGAGTTGTTCGACAGTTGGATGTAACAATATTGGTGGGAGGTTTCTAACAAAGTTTGAAAATTTTCTTCGCCGCCATCAAAGAGCGCATGTTGCTCTGGTAAATCAAAATATTCTGTTTCTGGAGTGTTAACCAGTTGATTTATATATTTTATGGAATAAATGGATTTCGGCCAAAAGGTAATAAGAAATTGTGTGTCCAGTTTTTTTCCATTGTCGAAATGGATAGAAGCCATTAATAGAAATCGGTTCCATAGATAAGGTTTTAAGTGATAGTCGATTTTTCTGTATTTCTTATCTCCCATTTGCTCACCGTAAGTCAGAACTGTTTTACTTATTTGGGTATTAACGTTTTGAGCAAAACTAGGAATAAACGATGCATTGAGAAAAATTTGAATAGGCAACAAGGCAAGTAAAAAGACAACGCTAAGCAAATAGTGTTTATTGGCATTTTTGTACAATATCATTGCTAATCCCCTCTATAGCGCGCTTAACATCAATGGAAAAGTTGATGCTTTGGCCGTAAGGTGATGATGCATTCTGGTGAATGCAACTTACATAAATCCTAGTTTTATTTGAAGCAATATAAAAATTCACATTGTTTAAAGTAGGGTGCCTAATCAGCTGTTCTAAGAGTTGTTGACTATGAAAATCGTTGTTCTTGATCGTAAAGGTGTTAGTTTGAGAGTTCAACCTTGACATGTTCAGTTTAGGTTCGCTTTGTGAAGGTATGAACAAAAACCAAAACAGTAAACAGTTCATGCTGACTAATAAAACTATTACGCCAGCTTGCCAAGAACATTTAAGCTTAAAAGCCACTACCTTATCAGGTCGCCTAGTCTCGGGTTGGGCTTGGTTAGTTAAAACTAGAGCTATTTTATTATAAGCGACAAAGTAACCGGCTTTAGGTACGGTTCGAATGATACATTGTGCTTCCACTGTATCATTCAAAGCTAAACGTAATGATGCAATGGCGTGTGTGATACTGGCATCTGAAACAAATTTCCCCGGCCAAATTTTTTTGTGAATTTCAGATTTAGTTACGACTCGATGGTTATTCGACAGTAAGAGCAATAATAACTGGCTTTCTGTTTTTGTTAGTCTCTTTTCTTCACCTGATATTTTATTTCGAAGTTGAGAGTGTTCATGAGGTCTAAAATCCCACATAGATAGCTGCATACCTATACTTGGTGTTGTTTTTAAATGAAATATTACAAACTTACCAAATTATTCAATAGACAACAACTAGTAAAATAGTATGAACTCGAGTTTATAATAAGAATTGATTATAGGCGTTGAGGGCAATTTTGCTTTGTTTTTTAACGAGAACTTTGAAAGGTATACTTAAATCAGCACAGTTACTTCCATTTATGTGTCTGGTTTCATTGAGATGCGTTGATGCCTTCCTCTTGTGAGTTCGTATGTATAATGATATCGACTCTACTTGACTAATCTATGGGATTGCATCGGTGTACTATTGGAGAGAGGCAGTTGTAACTAAGTTGATATTATTTAATGAAATGATGGAGTGCCATGTTGTATTTTGATTTTATTATATAATTTTCAATTAAAATTTCTTCTACTAATGCTTCTAATATAGATGATTCTTTTAGTTTAAGAGCACCTAATGATACCAGGATTAACAACCCTATAAATATATTTTGTTTTTTTATGGTTTTCATTATTGATTGTTATTTATATAATTGGAATTAGGTTAATATATAAGAGGCTAATGCCCCTTATATATTTCCGGAGTCTAGCGGTTTTCTAACGCAACTTTCACTGCTCGTTCTAAACTAGGGATAGTTGTAAGTTCAGGTACTCTTTGGGTATAAATGACTTGGTTATTCATACCCACTACAATAATACTTCGACTAAGTAAGCCTAACTGCTTAATTTGAGTTCCTGTATTGAGGCCAAACTTATGTTCCGAAGAGTCAGAAAGATATGTCGCTCCGTCAAGAGAATGCTCTCTAATGAACCGCTGTTGAGTAAAAGGAGTATCCGCACTGACTGCATAAAATTCAATGTCTTGAAGTTTGTGATGGTTGCTTTCTATGTATTGAGAAAGCTCAATAGCTTGTTGAACACAAACAGGTGTATCAACAGATGTCAATATGCTATAAATTTTGATCGATTTACTTTGCGCACTAGTATCATAGCTTTCTAAATCTGAAGTCAACATCTTAGCCGAAGGCAATAAATCGCCTACTTCTAATGGTGTACCAATCAGATCAAACTTTGTGGTGTTATCAAGTGTGACGACTTGTGTCTCTCCAAATCCAGCATCGTCTTCAGTAGTTTCAAACTTTGCGAAGGCGTTTATTGAATAAAGGGTGGCAGCAACAATAAGTAGTTTACGCATGATTATGATAAAACCGCTAGCGCAGATTCATAGTTTGGTTCAGTAGTAATTTCAGAAACCAATTCGCTATGTTTGACTATACCATCTTGACCGATAACGATAACAGCTCTCGCAGCTAATCCTTCAAGCGCACCTTCATTTAAGTTTACACCGTAGTTTTCAGTGAAGGATGACTCTCTGAAGAAAGAAGCGGTTGTTACATTATCAATGCCTTCTGCACCACAAAAACGATTCATAGCAAAGGGTAGATCAGCAGAAACACATAATACGATTGTATTGTTTAAATTAGCGGCTTTCTCGTTAAATGTACGAACGCTTGCAGCACAAACTGGGGTGTCAATGCTAGGGAAAATATTTAATAAGACATTTTTCCCTTTTAGGCTTTCTAAGGTTAGGCTATTTAATTCTTTGTCGCAGAGAGTAAAACTTGGTGCTACTTGATTAGGTTTAGGAAATAGACCTGAGATTGAAACGGGGTTACCTTGAAAAGTTATAGACATGTTAATACCTTTTTATTGTTTATTTTTTGGTTAGAAATTATTGAGCGGCGAGATAGTAATTTGATATTTATAAATAACAAATCCGATGTGTTGTATTCTATTTGTTATTATTTAAGATTCTAATAAATAAGATGTTAAGTCCTAAATGCCCATTGTTTTGGTCCGATTTGAATGGCTTGGTTGGTGTATAATTTAATTTTTTCTGTGGAGTTTCTGAAGAGTGTTCGTATTTAGGTGTGTTTTCGAAAATTAAATATTATTCATAGGGAAAGAACGTGATTTTTTACGTTGTTTTTTGATTCTTTAACGATGAGCGAGCTGTATTCAGGAATTAGTATTCATTCCTAAACAAAGAACCCCCAGTCATGCTGTTTTAGTTGGTCAACTTTCAAAGACAGCGTGACTTCTTACATTTACAATGAAATTAGACCATAGATTAAATTCATTATCATATTTTCTAACTATCCTATAACCACGATTTTGCAGTCACGCTCGCTAGTCCTATTGTATATAATTTTGAAAATAAAGACAAAACTGACAATCGAAACACAGGGGAATGAAAAAAACATTTGCATTTTTACTCGATATTTCGACTCAGACCTTAGCGAAGGCCTTCCTGCCAATGATTATGAATGGAAGGCTTTGTTGCGTAATTCATTGGAACTAAACCTAAAACCTACGATCTGATCAGCTACATTCACTCCCTCTCGTAGCCCTATGCCTAAACCTCGTTACAAAACAACCAACTGGAAGCAATACAACCAATCACTCATTAACCGCGGTTCTTTGACCTTTTGGATTGATGCGACTGGCCTTAAGGTTTATGGCGAAGGTGAATGGAAAGTCAAAAAAC
>NZ_JBFSTC010000132.1:0-9270 GCF_041466605.1 Vibrio sp. 10N.247.310.17
TAGAAATCCCCAGCAATTCGCTGCAAAAATCAGCTCGAAAGATCAACACGCCCTAGTAAAGGGCTAATTTAACGTATGATTATGTGCGCTCTGCCAAGTATGCTTCGTAGTCTGGGATCTCAATGATCACTTCTTCTTCAAGCAGTGAAGAGTTAAACAGGAAGTTAGCGGTAGCGCGGTTGGTTGCTACAGGGATGTTCCAAACACTTGCTATGCGAAGTAGTGCTTTTACGTCCGGGTCGTGTGGTACGGCATTTAATGGATCCCAGAAGAAAATCATCATATCGATCTTGCCTTCAGAGATAAGCGCACCAAGTTGTTGGTCTCCGCCCATCGGGCCGCTGATCATGCTCTTAATCGCTAAGCCTGTTTCTTTACTAAGTAGAGAACCTGTCGTGCCCGTTGCATAAAGGAAGTGCTTTTGTAGTTTTTCTTTGTTCTCTTTGACCCATCTTAATAGCTCAGGTTTGAAATGGTCATGAGCGACCAAAGCGATATTCTTATGCGTTGGCATAGTACGCGTCGTTTTTTGCATGGATGTTCCCTAAATGATTGATTCGTTTTTATTGTTTTGAGTTCTTTAGTCAATATAGCACTAAGGATTCACACTGAATACCGGGCGAAACTCAGAAGGTGACAATGAGTCGGCGATAATTTGATCTTTGAGTGTTGCTGGTGTCAGTGCCTCAATCATGGGTGCACTATGTTTTTCATAAGGTTGACCACGCAAGTAATTGGTGGCTTGCTTTACCGACAAGCGACCTTGTTCAACCATTTTATCTGTTGGTGCAAAAAGCACCTTGTTACGAAGCAAACCGCGGTAGATTCCGTGACTTAAGTAACTTGAAATTAACCCAATATCTTTGGTTTTACCCGCAGCTCTTAGTTCACTTATCGCAGCTTCAATCGCGACTGCACTTCCGACAATATATTGAATATCCGGTTGTTCGATGACTTGTTGTACCAAGTTTCTTTGCAGTTCTTTATCGTTGTCTGCCCAATAGCTGATCGCGATTTTGATATCGCTCGATTTGATTGCATCATAAAACCCGAGCGCCACAGGTTTAGTGCCACCGCTTGCTTGTGGGCCAAGTAATAGGGCGATAGGTGTTTCTCCTGACCCTTTTGGATGTCTTTTCGACAAAAACTCTCCGACTTGGAAGCCCATTTGATACCAGTCGACACCGACCGTGCCTTTTAATACTCTTTGTTGCTCTTTATTGACGGTTAACTCATTGACTGTGGCAAACACAGGGGTTGCTCGGACCCAGTTGGTCAGGTTCTCATGGTAAGCGTCAGGCGAAACGGTGCCTAAAATAATGGCATCAGCCCCCCATTGCGTGCAAAGCACCAGTTGTGAGGCTTGTTTAGCGACGTTGGGGTAACCGCCAGCTTCCAAAACTCTAAGTTCGACTTGTTGCTTTTCTGCTTCTGAGACCATTCCGTAGTTAACCGATAACCAATAAGAGTCTTTTAGGTGCGGATAAATGGCACAAATTTTTTCTTTTTGTGATGTGGCTTCTGCCGGTTTTATTGGGCTCAAAGGCTCACTAGCACTTGCTACAGTGGTGACTGATGCTAGTAATGAGAGAAGAATTTTTGAAGTTAAAGGTCTAGATAGCATGAATTGCCGTTTTATTGGTTTTAGATAAGAAACACTGCAAAATATAGCGTATTCTGCATGGGTAAAGAAGAACGTTTTAAGGTTTAGAGTTTATGTTGTTAGCTTCAGCGTGTATTGGACGCAAGCTACTGGCCTCATTCTTAGTGATGGCCCTGTTGGTTTTATTGTCTGCATTGATCGGTGTTTCTGGTTTTAGCTTTGTAGCAAAGACTGAAAGAAACGTCGTCGATTCTGCTCTTCCTGCCATGATCGAAGCTCGTCAAGTATCTGAGTTGAGTAACCGTATTATTTCGTCGGTACAAACGCTTTCTAATGCGAGAAATGAAGCAGAAAGAAAAGAAGCGGGCACTATGTTGTTCGGTCAACTTGAGTCGCTTCTTCAGCATATCAAAGAACTTGGCGTCGACAGTTTTGATTCCCAACTTCTTAATAAACTCGAAAACAATGTCCAAAGTGTTATTAATACACTGGCTGAGTTGGGCGTGTCAGTTGAACGTAAGCTTTGGTTAAACAAGGAACTGTCTTCTCGTGTTGAAGAGATGCGTCTACTTGCGGAAGAGCTAGAACAGCTAACCCGAACCCAAGTGTTGAACACGGCCACCATCGCAGTTGCCAACGTTACACACATTTATGATCTATTAGAAACCAAGCAAACTGATAAAGCCTACCAAGCCTTAGATGCGCTTGTTGAGGTAGACCTTGATTTGTCTGAACGCTTGCATGAATTACATTTGTTGGCGTACAAAATGCTTAATCAAATTGAAGAAACGCAGACTGTCACTAACGTTGAACGTATTCATCAAATCCAATCTGAGTTTGAATCTAATCTAAGAATTATGGCGCGCCGTGTGAAAGCGGTCGAAGACCCGACTCGTTCAGCGCAGATGTCTCAGCTTCTTGAAGAATTAAGAAAACGCCAAGTCGTGTTCGATATATCGTTAGAACAATATGAGAACACCAAAAAATCTGAATTTCTGATGCAAAATACGCTGGAGCTGTTTTCGCAACTGAATACAACGGTTAACCAATTGATCGACGATTCGAATCTAAGTACCAAAAAAGCGGTTGATGAGCTGACTAGCACGCTGAATCTAGCTCAATGGTCGTTGTCGGTGATTTCGGTTATTGGCTTGGTTATCGTTGCCGTTATTGTGTGGCGAGTTGTTTATATCTCGGTGGTTAAACGTCTTACTGAATACTCTTCAGCTTTGATGTCTATCGCTCAGGGGCGCCTGAATATCGATATCTCGGTTAAAGGTAATGATGAACTGGCGCATATGGGTGAGGCTATTATTACAGCGAGAAACACGGCACAGGCGCTACAAGTGGTTGCCGTTGGAGAAGCGAAGGCGAAACGTGAGCTCGAAGAACATAAAGAGCACTTAGAAGAATTGGTCACCGACCGAACTTATCAACTGCAAAAAACCAATGAGAAGTTGAATGTCGAGGTGGAAAATCACGCTAAGGCTCGTAATGCCGCAGAACAAGCAAGCCGGGCTAAGTCCGCCTTCCTCGCGACGATGAGCCATGAAATACGAACACCGATGAATGGTGTGTTAGGTACGGCTCGATTACTTAAAGATACTGGGCTAGATCCTTTGCAATCGGGTTATGCCGATATCATTAACCGCAGCGGCAAGAATCTTCTCGCCATTTTGAATGACGTGCTTGATTATTCAAAGATAGAAGCGGGGCATTTAGAAATACGCACGGCTTCGTTTGATCTCTACCAAATGGTTAAAGATACCTACCAACTAATGGAGGGGCGTGCTGCTGAGAAGAAACTTAATTTCGATTTCCATATTGAAAGTAACGTACAACGTTATTGGCGTGGTGATGTAACACGAATCAGCCAAATTTTGAACAACCTGGTTGGCAATGCGATTAAGTTTACTGAAACAGGCTCAGTCGATATCTTTATCAGCTTAGATATAGAAGATGAAAATCGAGTGATGTTTGAAGTGTCAGACACGGGGGTTGGCATTGATAGCAAAGAGCAAGCTTGTCTGTTTGATGCATTCACCCAAACCGGTAGTGGTCGCAATAAAACTGGCGGCACTGGGCTAGGGCTAGCGATCAGCAAAAGTATCATGCAAGCAATGAACGGTGATATTGGTGTTCATTCCGAAGAAGGAGAAGGTAGCCAATTCTGGTTCTCAGTACCTTTGTTCGCGGGTGAGAAGATTGAAACGAAAGCACCGACTATTGAAGCTTGTATCCGTGCCAAAGTACTGTTGATTGAAGATAACCCTGTTAACTGCATTGTTGCTGAAGGATTTCTGAATAACCTAGGCCATGACGTTGTGATGGCGACAACAGGAGAAGAGGCCAGAGCTATATTCAGTGAGCAGGCGTTTGATATTGCGCTGGTAGACATCAATCTACCCGATTGTGATGGCATAGAGCTGATTCAACAGTTAAAAGCGATTCTAGAACAAACGTCCACGGCTGAGCCGATAAATATACCCCCTATGGTGGCGGTGTCGGCGCATGTATTCAATGAAGAAGTCGAAAGCTATTTAGCATCAGGGTTCGATGGTTTCTTGCCTAAGCCGTTGGAGAAAGAGGCTCTTTCTCAGCTCATCGTTACTCAACTCGATGGTAAAGCACTGTTGTTACCACAGCCTGATCCGAACGATGCTGTTTGCAAACAAAACTATAAACGCGTAATTGAGAGTAACAGTGATGAACTCAACGCCACACTGATGGCAGATGTATTGGCTAATCACACGGCTACCATTGATGCTAAATATGATACAACTGATTCCCGAGACAGAGGAGGTGCTCCGGTGAAATTGATTGATTCCAAAGTGATAGAGGGTGATCTGTCGATTCTTGGATTAGAGAAAATGAAACAGATCGTGGCGCTGTTTGATGAAAGCAGTGACCTGACCTTGAATGAATTAGCTGAGGCGAGTCAAGCGGATGATGGGCGAGAAGTGAAGTCCTTGGCGCACAAACTTAAAGGATCAGCGGGTAGTTTGGGTCTATCAGCACTGTACAGCTTGTGTCAGAGCATTGAAGCAAGCGAAGAACCATTATTGCAGTATCGAGATAACGACCAAGCTTTATCGGAACTAGTTAAAGACTCGTTGAAGGCACTTGTGCCCTATGTTTCAGTTTAACGATGTGAGCCTGTTTTAAGCTTATACCTAATCTGCAAGCCAAATAAAAAATCCTCTGAACGACTATTCGTCAGAGGATTTTTTATAGCATGTGTACCAATGGTTCTTTAAGAAAGACTTACCAAGATTTCAAGCAACATGGCCGACGATTAAGGTGATATGACCGACGTTCAAGGCAATATAGCCGACGCTCGAGGCAATGTGCTCAATGTTCAAAAGCTAGAACCAAGGCCTAGCGCTTACTGGCTATCTATTTTTACTATCTATTCTCAAAACGGTTGTAATCCAATAAACCAAACTCAATCGGTTGATCTTGTTTATACCAACGGTGAACTCGGTCGCTGAATGGCCAGAACTCAGGCGAACTGCGTCGTACTGCAAACTTATCCAGCAACGCGACGTAATCTTTTTCTGTGTCCAAGCTTTGCAGTGCTTTAACCAGAGTCGGTATATCGCGCTCAGTTAATGACAGATAAGCGGCAGGGTAGCTACCTATAACCCCACGTACCAGTGTTAAGTCGTCATTGGCGTAATCTCGATTACCCTCTTCATTGAACAGGCTTGAAATGTTGCTGTGAGCGTTATTGTGAATCATAGTGAACAGCTGCTCATCGCCGCTCTCGCTTTCAATCATGATCGTCACTAATTGAGGCACATGACGCAGACCGCCTCCCTTAATCAAATTCACTTGTTTGAGCAGAGCTTCGTTTTTCCGACTGAACCCTGTTTCGACAATATCAAAGCGATTATCGAGGATCGGCGCGAGCTTATCTTTGATCATATTAAGCAGTTCACGCTTAGGATTTGTCGTTTTGTATATCACGTTGGTTGGCTGGTCAAAAGGTGCAATATTGCGCTGCAAGTAGTCGCTCAACTGTGAGCTTTGGTTTTCATACCAACTTGAGTGTTCAATGTGTCGCACGTCTTTTGGAAGAAGGGTCAAGAAGTTACTCTCACCCTCAAGGCGCAAGAAATCCATAAACATGCGGGTAATCAGTTGGTGGCCGAAGTTACCGTAGACATCAAAACCAGCAACGAGAAGGTAATGGATACGTTCTAGAAGGGCGTAATCAAGAATCCACGCAGTCTTGGGTTGTGGGCCAACTAAACCTTGAACAACTGAAGCGCTATCAAAGTGTCTAAAGATAGTAAGCGCGGCATTAGGGTTCGTGCCATTGCCATCCCAAATGATATCTGTGTCTAGATTTACGCCGCTATCAAACCATTGATTGGTGAAGTCTGATTTCGCATTAAGGTATCGAGCTTGCTGCTTCGCGTAGCTCACCCAGTTTGTGACAGGGACAGTGTTGCTTTCTAGTTCACTAGGCAGCTTTAGGTTTTGCTTCTGGTTGGCATAAAACTGATTAATTTCAGGCAGATCCGCTTTATCAGGATCGATGAATAGTACCCAGAATCTATCATTGATCACGTTGAGTGCCAGCTGCCCGCGACACACCGGCCCCTTGATAAAGGCCATGATGGTGTTTTGTGCATTGTCTAGCATGAAATGGAAGCGCGAGTTCACCGGAAGTGCTTCAAACGAAGTCATTGGATTCGCCGCGACGTCAATCGCGTAGCTAGGAAGTTGTTTGACAGCGTAACGAGCATCCACAAACCATGTGTTCCAATTGTTCAGGCGTTCTTCATTTAATGCGAAAGGCATGTGTGTTTTGTGGACGATGGTGCCTTGCTCTGGAATCAGGCGATAATAAACCCGATCCACTTTTGGATCGTCGTAAGGTCGACGAGTCGTGATGCGTTGAACCGCTTCACCAGGAGGCGTCGCAGAACGAACCAAGGTGAAGAAGCGTGTTGGCTGAGCTAAATCAGAGAAATAGAGGTGTGATAGAAACAGATGTTCATAGATATAACGTGCTGAAAGTTGGCTTTTATTGTCACTCTTGTTGAGAAAGCCCTCGTAGATTTCAACGAGCTCTTGTTCCGCATCATTCAGTGGAATATGGTCATTCATTAACGCGCCATTTTCCAACCAGCTCATTAAAGTCGCGTATTCCGTTTTATCTAAGTTCGGCATGCCATAAGGCATTCCCCACGTCGGGTAATCTCTTTCGTATTGAGCGTACTCTTCAATGGTCGGACACTGTTGGTCGCGATCGGTTGAAAAGTCGAAGCCTTCAAGTTGCGTTTGATCTGGAAGAGGGTGGTTTTCTTTTTGCATCAACATACGAGAAACAAGCCCAGCATCAAGGTTAGCCGTTGAATTCTGCATACGTTCGTTAAGCACTGGATGAAAATCCGCATCACGCCACTCTTGTGTGGTTATCGCGTCTTCAAACAGGCGGGTAGGGGCTGAGGCGGTTAAACGGGTGCCTTGATAAACGAGTGCTTTACTCGCCCCTCGGTCGATACCTTCAACTGAAGACATTTTGAGCTGGCAAGGTGCATCATAACAAGCGTGGCAAACAACACAGCGGCTATCAATGATAGGTTTGACTTCGTCAATGAAATGCTGTGCTTGAGATGAAAGAATAGGCGCTTGGCGATCACGGACTTGTTGTTCACCAAAGAGCTGATCGAAGTTCAACCCCGCGTAGACGGCACAACCTGAGAAGACGGTAACAAAAGCTAAAATGAAGAGTTTTTTCAAATTCATACGTATTAAAGATTAGGCATTTTCTCTAATTATATCGAAAATGATTGAAAAAGCTCATGTTCTGACTATTTTGTAGATAAGATATTGATGTAAGTTATTTACTAGAGACTAGAGACTAGAGACTAGAGACTAGAGACTAGAGACTAGAGACTAGAGCTAGGCAACTATCTAATGATTGACGTAGCAAACCGAGAATGGAACAGATAATCGCTCGAACTCTTTGATCCATCGCCACTGGTTGTCTTGCAATTTATCGCCGGGCCCTTTGACCTCAATCCAATGAAATTCATCGTCCCTGAACGCGATCAAATCCGGCATCCCAGTTCTAAATAGCTTTAGCTCACTGAGCATCACTTTGAATAGATCGACGATTAAGGCGTTCGGAATAGCCTCCATACTGTGCTCAATGAGTGCTTTAGGGAAATGGTTCCAATGAACGAATGGATTTGCGATACCGTATTTCTGGTCGTAGATATCAAGCAATTGGTTTAGTCCTTGCTCGGATATGGTTTGAAACACAGCCTGGATCTGTTCAGCTCGGTTGTCTATGAAGTCTGAATGGTACAGATCCAGAGGGCGATGTTGGTAACGATTAATAAATGCACTCTCAACGTCTGCGAAAATCACTTCCCAAAAGGCTAAGCCAAACAATCCACATAAAAAACTGTTCTCTGAAAAGTAGACTTCCCAACCTTGGTTTTCGAAATGTTGCTTCACCGCAAGTTCAACTCGCGTTTGGCTGAGGTCTAATTCCAGTTTTATCTCTTTGCAGCTCGGTTTTATGGTTCGAGAAACTTTGTGGCCCTGTTTCCGTAGTAGCCTGTTTTCAAGCTTAATAGCGACTTCCAGCTCTGATACATCTGATGGATTCGCTTTCATTTTCGTGACAATGTCACACGTTAAGTTTAGCTCATCTTGCTTGTCATAGATGCGTGCAAGTCGTTCTCTGCTGGGGGGAAGTACGGATTGTTTGAACCAAAAGACAGCTTGATCGTTTTGGTTGAGCCTTTCTAGATCGCGAGCGATATCATTGATCAAACGCGATCGTTTTCTGGCAATGCTTCTGTGCTCTGATTCTTCAGGAATCGAGTTTAAAAGCTGCTCAAGAAACTCACCGTCTTTGCGGTCCCCTTCTGAATACAAGCGTTGAATATCACGTATCTGGAGCAGTTGATTGAGCTGTTCTCTAGAGGTGAAGAAACGACGCTGTTTGCTTAACGGGTAATTTTCGAAGGTGTTGAGTCCAAGATCGCTAAGAACGAATTGGCTTAGGTCTTGATAAGTATTGGCAAAGAACAGTAGTAGCAAGACATCAATAACTTCAGATTCGACAACGTAAATACAATCGAATGACAAGTTTTGGAACTGGTCAAAAGGTTGGTGTTCGAGCAAAGCCAAGAGTTCGTCTTTCTTCGCTGTCTGATTGTTCATAAGAAATGGGAATGCGCTGAACAGTTCTGGTTTAGTCAGTAGATGCAATCCTAATTCGAGATCACTAATGACAAGGTTATGTTGTTCGGTAGGGTGACTTAACGCAATGAAGTTCGATGTGTTTAGCTCTTGTAGTGCGCTTTTCAGGTCTGGAATTTCAGCATAGTTGAGCTTATCACTTCGAAACCAGCAGCCCTTGCGAGAAAGCAAACGAATCATTAGACACTGGCTTGCAACTGAAAGACGTTTGTATTCAGACAACCAATGGCATTCATCGTCACTCAGCAGATCAGGATAGAGTGTTTGAGCGTGTTCAATCAGTCGATTGAAGTTGTCGAGATAATAAGTAGGGGAGAGCTGAGAAGTGGTTTCTATCGTCAATGGATTAGTCGCTTGATACAAAAAGAGCCTAACCCTAAGGTGAACTGACCCCCAATAGTTGGACACCAATTATTGGGGGTCTTTTTATGTCCAAA
>NZ_JBFSTC010000133.1:0-9058 GCF_041466605.1 Vibrio sp. 10N.247.310.17
CTGTAGGATCGTTCAACTGATCAGGAAAATGCTTAAATGATCAGTGTTAGCTCAAATGAGCGGCGTTTCTGTATCAACTGTTTCTGTCATGATGTTTTCTGTCGTTAAGCGTTTTATATCTGAGCTTAAGCTTTATTACATCATGTGTTTGCGTCGGATATCGAGTAGGGCAAAGACGCCGAAAATCAATATTGACCACTTCTCCCAACGTGACATTTCGATCTTATCGCCAAAAGCACCGATGAAAATCAGCATCTGCAGGCCGTGCATGAAGAATAAGAATGCTGTCATGATATAAAGCGCAATCGCAGCATTACCCGGGAATGGGTAGAAAATATTGGCGATTAAGATAAACCAAACAAAGGCTATGGCTGCTTTTGCTAGTGGAAGCAAGAACTTCATTCAATAACTCCTATTCTTCAGTGATTCGATTGAACAGTCGGTAGCTCGACTGGCCCGTGGTCTTATCGCGATGTAATTCCCAGTTTTCTGGCATAGCTTCGAGTTTTAGCTCTTTCTCTGTCTCGACGTAAATGATGGCGTTGTCTGCAAGCCAACCGTTGCTCTCAAGCAGTTGTACTGTTTCTGCGAGTAAGCCTTTACGAAATGGAGGATCGAGAAAGACCATATCGTAAGGAGTGCCTGGCTTCTTAAGAAAAGAGATAGCATCAGTGTTGAACACATTGATGTTGTCTGCTTTGAGCTCTTTCGCGTTATCAGAAAGCTGTTTGGCCGCTTTTTGATTCATTTCGAGCAGTGTCACCATTTTTGCTTGGCGAGAAGCGGCTTCAAAACCTAGACCACCAGAACCGGCGAATACATCCAAGCAGGTCGAATGTGGGATATCTTGTGCCACCCAGTTAAAGAGTGTTTCTTTGACTCGGTCAATGGTTGGGCGTAATCCTTCTAAATCATGAACAGGCAGCTTTCTACCTCTCCATGAGCCACTAATAATTCGAACAAAGCCTCCGGATGGCTTTTTTTGTGATGTGTTTTGCTGGCGACGTCTTACCATAGATTTTTTGACCGCTAATAAAGTGATACTATACCGAGCCCAATTTAAGTGGGTTCGAGTATTAAATAAATTTACAATGACAAAGTGTATCAAGCTAAAAGCAAACTTATCACTGCTTTGTCATTTTTCTTTACTATTCGTTTGTACAAGCTTGTATTGTATAACAATAGCAAAGAGTCGACGTGTATTAAGTCAATACAGCTAATTAGTAGATCTAGGAAACTCCTCTGATGACGGAAAAAAAGAAGCGCGGATTATTATCGTGGCTTGGTTTTGGTGAAGAAGAACAAAGCCCAAAAACTCAGAATGAAGCGAACGTAGAAAACGTTGAAGATCAAACTGAAGTTGAATCACAAGTTGAGGCTGAACAGGTCGCACCTGAAGTTGAAGACGCTAAATCAACGGAACCTAAGTCTGTTGAATCTGAACTTACGGAGTCAGAGCAAACGCTTGAAGAGGCTCAACAAGATCAGCAGCCTGTCGCAGCAGAAGCAGAAGCAGAACAGGAAGAAGTGATTGCTCCTCAATCTAAGGTTGAAGAAGTTCAAGAGAAGCCGACAGAAAGCTTCTTTGCACGACTTAAGCGTAGCCTCAGCCGTACTAAAGCAAACATTGGTGCTGGCTTCTTTGGTTTGTTCAAAGGCAAGCAAATCGATGAAGACCTGTTTGAAGAATTAGAAGAGCAACTTCTGATCGCCGACGTGGGTATGAATACCACCGTGAAGATCATTGAAAACCTAACAGAAAAAGCATCCCGTAATGACCTAAAAGACGGTGAAGCGCTTTATGGTCTGCTTAAAGAAGAGATGTCAGAAATCTTGAGCCAAGTGGAACAGCCACTGGTTGTTGATACCACTAAAACACCTTACGTTATCTTAATGGTGGGTGTGAATGGCGTGGGTAAAACAACCACTATCGGTAAGCTGGCGAAACAATTCCAAAGTGAAGGCAAGAAAGTGATGCTGGCGGCGGGTGATACCTTCCGTGCGGCAGCGGTTGAACAACTTCAGGTTTGGGGGCAGCGTAATGATGTTCCGGTTATCGCTCAGCACACTGGTGCCGATAGCGCGTCTGTTATCTACGATGCGATTGAAGCGGCGAAAGCGCGTGGTGTTGATGTTGTGATTGCAGATACTGCAGGCCGTTTGCAGAACAAGAGCAACTTGATGGAAGAGCTACGCAAGATTGTTCGTGTAATGAAGAAGATCGATGATTCTGCACCGCACGAAATCATGTTAACGCTAGATGCAGGTACCGGTCAGAATGCGATTAGCCAAGCGAAGTTGTTTAGTGACGTGGCACCAGTAACGGGCATTACGCTAACTAAGCTAGATGGTACAGCGAAAGGTGGCGTAATTTTCTCAATTGCTGACCAGTTCCAGATTCCAATCCGCTACATTGGCGTGGGTGAAGGCATTGACGACCTGCGTCCATTTGAGTCGAAAGACTTTATTGAAGCACTATTTAGCCGCGAAGAGTAACGCGTGTAGCAAAGTGGTTTATCCTTAACCTGCTACCGTTTTAAATTTGATATGAGTGATCGTAAGAGGAATTTTCGGTGATCAAATTTCAGCAAGTGAGCAAAGCCTACCGAGGCGGACGACAAGCGCTCCAAAAAGTGGACTTTCATCTCAAACGAGGAGAGATGGCATTTTTAGGCGGGCACTCTGGTGCTGGTAAAAGTACCTTGCTGAAGTTGATCTGCGCGATAGAGCGCCCAACTGACGGACGTGTTTGGTTTAACGATCACGATATTACTCGTATCCCAGCCAAAGACATTCCCTTTTTACGCCGTAATATCGGGATTGTCTTTCAAGATCACCGTCTACTTATGGATCGCTCGATCTTCGATAACGTCGCTCTGCCTATGCGTATTGAATCTATTTCTGAAAACGAAATTAAACGTCGAGTTAGCGCCGCGTTGGACAAAACCGGTTTATTAGATAAAGCCCGTTGTTTGCCAAGCCAGCTCTCTGGAGGTGAACAACAACGGGTCGGTATTGCTCGCGCTGTGGTTAACCGTCCAACTCTGCTTTTAGCGGATGAACCAACTGGTAATCTAGATCCTGAACTATCGAGTCGTGTATTACGCTTGTTTGAAGAGTTTAACCGTGCGGGTGTCACGATCATGCTAGCGACGCACGATATCGGGTTAGTGAACACTCGCCCTCAATATCGTCATCTGGAATTAAACCAAGGCTTTTTGAGTGAGGTTGAAGATTATGGCCGCGAATAAGCGCATTAAGAAACCTCAATCCAATCGAGCAGCAAACCGGGCTTCAAGCGACGGTTTCTTTGTTGTTCATTGGAAACAAGCCAAGTCATCGTTCTCGCAAATGTGGCAGCGTCCGTTGGGTAACTTGCTGACGCTTGCGGTGATTTCAATGGCTTTAGCTATGCCCGCTTGTTTGTACCTACTGGGCAAGAACGTTGGTGAAGTGGCGCAAGATGTCACCAGCCCGTCACAAATTAGTGCCTATGTAGAGGATGGTATCCCTGAGCCGAGAGTCATGGTGCTTAAGGATGAAATTGAAAGTTGGGACCAAGTCGATCTGGTTGAGTACATTTCTCCGCAGCAAGGTCTTGAAGATCTTAGCCAGTATTCTGGTTTTGAGGACGCCCTAACTATCCTAGATGATTATTCATTGCCAGGTGTTTTGGTGATTACGCCAAGCGTACACAGCGACACGTTAATTAAAGAACTGGCAGGCAAGGTTAAGAAGCAAGAGTTAGTCACCGATGTTCGTTTAGATGAAGACTGGTTAGCTCGACTGGATGCTATCAAAGCACTTGCGGCTGTCATCGTGATTACCTTAACTGTGTTGATGCTGGGCGCAGTATTTCTGATTATCGGCAACACATTACGATTTAATGTGTTGGCGCATAAAGAAGAGATTCAAACCATGAAGCTGATTGGTGCTACCGACAGCTACATTCTTCGACCATACCTCTATGCTGGAATGTGGTTTGGTGTTTTAGGTTCGATTAGCGCGTGGGTAATGACGGCATTGATTACCGTATTACTGAACAGTGCAGTGGATGACTTGGCTCAGCTGTACGATAGCCACTTCCGCTTAATTGGCCTGAGTTGGGATGAATCTTTATTGCTTTTGATCGTCGGAACCTTGCTTGGTAGTGTAGCTGCGAAGCTTTCTGCACAGCGTCATCTAAAAGAAATTGAACCAGTTTAGGTGAATAGAGTCATATTTATACGAAAAATAGGCAGTTCTTAACCAGTTTTTGCCTTGTATAGACGAATTGATTATGCATAATTACTTCCCCCTCCTTGAAACCTGTTCATTTTAGGTTCAAGATTGTCGGGTTTTAATAGATGTATTACTCCAGATCAGAGATTGATGAGGAACCGAATGGCAAACCAAGCGTATCAAATGGCTTTAGTCACACAAGATAGTTTAGATAGCTATATCCGCTCAGCGAACAGTTACCCAATGCTGACGCCTGACGAGGAACGTGGACTTGCAGAGCGATTACATTACAAAGGTGAGATCGACGCTGCGAAAGGCTTGATCCTTTCACACCTACGATTCGTGGTGCACGTTGCAAGAGGCTACTCTGGCTACGGGCTGCCAATGGCTGATCTTGTCCAAGAAGGTAACATCGGCTTGATGAAGGCTGTTAAGCGCTTTAATCCAGAAGTTGGTGTCCGTCTAGTCTCTTTTGCTGTTCACTGGATCAAAGCTGAAATTCATGAATACGTATTGCGTAACTGGCGTATTGTTAAGATCGCAACGACTAAAGCGCAGCGTAAATTGTTCTTTAACCTTCGTAAGTCTAAAAAGCGTTTAGGTTGGTTCAATAACGGTGAAGTTGAGACGGTTGCGCGTGAACTGGGTGTTGAGCCTTCAGAAGTTCGTGAAATGGAATCTCGCTTAGCGGCACAAGACGCGACGTTTGAAGCGCCTATGGACGACGACGACGGTGGTTCTGCTTACACAGCTCCAGTTTATTACCTAGAAGATAAAGCGTCAGACGTTGCTGAGACGGTTGAAGCAGCTAACTGGGAATCTCATACTAATAATCGCTTAGGTCTCGCGTTGAAGAGCTTAGACGAGCGTAGTCAACACATTGTTCGCTCACGTTGGTTAGACGACAACAAAGCAACACTGCAAGACTTAGCGGATACCTATAGCATTTCTGCAGAGCGTGTCCGCCAGTTAGAAAAGAATGCGATGAAGAAATTGAAGCAAGCCGTTGGCGACTTCTAATAGCATTTAATTTTTAATAGTATTTGGTTTCTCATAGTAGCAAGCAAATAGCTTAATTTTGAAAAGGCCGAGATCGAGAGATCTCGGCCTTTTTGTTTTGGATCGATTTCTCAACTTTTGCGATCGAAATTTGCAAATTGATTTTGTGGATAACTCTGTGAGGAATTTATTCGTCAGCTGTCTAAAGGCAGGGTGTAGTAAGGCTTTGGCGGGGTTTTTCGCGTGGGGATATGTTTAAGTTAACCCACAGTTAGATCAGGATCATTACTACATGTTGTGGATCTATTTTTAAAAAGGCACTTTATTCACGCAATTCACAGATTTATCCACAAATGGTGTAAAAGTGATCGCTGGTGGATAACCTTATTAAGTGGGTGTGATTGTTAGCCTTGGGATAGGTTACAATGGCAGCAAAGTAAATCAGTATAAAAAGAGAAAGTCATGGACCAGTTTAAACATATCGACGTTAAAGGCGCTCAAGCCCTTATTGAACAAAATGAAGCTCGACTTGTCGATATACGAGATCCGCAATCTTTTGCGGTAGCCCATTCAGAAACCGCCTACCACCTGACTAACGATACCATGGTGTCGTTTATGGATGAGGTTGAGTTCGAACAGCCTATCTTAGTGATGTGTTACCACGGTATTAGTAGCCAAGGCGCGGCACAATATTTAGTGAACCAAGGCTTTGAAGAGGTATATAGTGTTGATGGCGGTTTCGAAGCTTGGCATCGTGCTGAACTTCCGGTGATTGCGGGTTAATAGCTTTATCACTTAAACGCTTCAAGCATCTCCATAGTATGAATAGGAAGTAACAATGATTAGATTGATGGTGTTAGACAACCCACGTCTTGCTCAAGCATTTATTGATTATATGGCCTCTCGTCAGATCCCTATTCAGATGTCTCCAGAGGGAGAAGGGCGTTTTGCTTTGTGGCTTCTTGATGGTCAATTTCAGGTTGAAACCGAAGCTGAGCTGAATCGTTTTCTTGCTGAACCCAATCATAAACGCTATCAAGCGGCGTCTTGGGATATGGCTGAGACTAGAAAGAGTAATTTCCATTACCACACGCCAAGCTTTTTGGGCATGATTAAAGCAAAAGCAGGTCCTGTGACACTGAGCCTAATGTTGGTGTGTGTGGTGATTTTTGCGCTGCAACAGATTGGTTTTGGCCAAGCTATTTTCAATGCCCTGCATTTCCCAGCAGTTGATGGACAGCAATGGCAGCTGTGGCGTTGGTTGAGCCATGCTGTTCTGCATTTCTCTGTTATGCACATCGCATTCAATATTTTGTGGTGGTGGCAGCTAGGTGGGGATATTGAGAAGAAACTAGGCAGCCTCAAGCTACTTCAGATCTTTGCTGTCTCTTCTGCGCTTTCAGGTGCTGGTCAGTATTGGGTTGAAGGGGCGAACTTCGGTGGTTTGTCTGGTGTTGTGTACGCTTTGGTTGGTTACTTATGGGTTGTCGGTGCGAAGGCGCCACAACTTGGTTTAGGTATCCCAAGACAGATTGTCGGCTTTATGTTGGTGTGGTTAGTGCTTGGGTACATGCAGCCATTTATGGCGATCGCCAATACAGCGCATTTAGCTGGCCTAGCCGCTGGTGTCATTATTGGCTTTATCGATGCGATGAAAGCACCGAGCTCGGCAAGAAGCTAACTCATTTTTTCTAGTGAGTAGCCAAACGATAGAGACAAAAAAGCGGCCAGATGAGCCGCTTTTTTATTGGGATTCGTTTTTACATCATTACTGATAAAGATATTTGGTAAACAATAAGTCAGCAATGAGAGTTTTACCTGTTTCTGGAAGTAAAATCTTATTGAGGTGCTCAACTAAGGACTTTCTCAAATCTTCACGACCGGATAGAGACTTAATTGTCTCTTCATTTTGTTTGCCGAGTAATTCAATCACCGCATCACGAATCAATGGCTGATGATGCTCAATGGCTTCTAAGTCATTACTATTTGCGACCATTATGTCGAGACGGACCTGAATATAGCCCAGTTTTTTACCTTTAGTGTAAAAATTGGTGGTGAGATCGGGCTCTAGCGTGAAGTAGGCTAGTTTGGGTGTCGATTCTTCTTCAGCGAAACTTGATGCTGAAAACAGTAGATTAATCGCAATAAATAGTTGGGCTACATAACGTTTGTGCATATTTGAGACTTTTCTTTAGTTTATTCGCGATATTCGAAACGCATTAGTCTTGTTACAATGAGCGGTCTAAATCTAAATACGTTTACAATTCGAAGAACGCTTTAATTTTATTCGAAAGTTGAAGCTTTATTGTACGTGTAAAGTCACCTATTGAATACTAGTATGAATCAGTCAATATCATTGTATCTAAATTCATTAATGAATGTAGATTGGCAAAGCACAGAAAAATTTAATTTTCCTAATGAAACCACCAAAGAGTGGCTTATGGAACAAGGATCGCTTTCCCGTAAGTTGGGCAAGTACTGCAAGCACCTGTCTGTTGAGTTGCTTCATAATCAAGTTGTGGAACGATCAATTCTGCAACAGGACGAAGAACGCCTTTTATCATCACATGATTGCTTACTGCGTAAAGTGATTTTAAAGGGTGATGATGAGCCGTGGGTGTTAGGTCGAACCTTAATACCTCGAATTACCCTAGAAGATCATCAGCACTCTGACCTTTCTCAACAAGGGGATGTCCCGCTTGGATTAACGGTTTTCAGTGCTGAGAACGTGGAGCGAGATGCGCTTCAAGTCGGTTGGGTTATCGCTGGCGATGAGCGATTACTCGCGCGTCGTTCTCGATTATGGATGAATCATAAACCGATGCTTGTGGCCGAACTTTTTTTACCAACATCCCCCATTTACTCTAAGGAGAGTGTGTAAATGCTTGCCACCAAAGCGAAGGCGTACTGGCAATTGACGCGAATGAATCGCCCGATTGGTACTCTGTTACTCCTTTGGCCGACCTTGTGGTCGCTGATTATTGCTGCGAAAGGCATGCCTGATTTTGATGTCTTGGTTGTTTTCATACTCGGTGTGGTGTTAATGCGATCGGCTGGCTGTGTGATTAATGACTTTGCTGACCGTAAAGTTGATGGTCATGTCAAACGCACCAAGCAACGTCCATTACCTTCAGGTTTGGTTTCCAGCAAGGAAGCCATTGTGCTCTTTCTAGTGTTAGCTGTGGTTTCTTTTTTGTTGGTACTCACCATGAACCCGCTGACCATTAAGCTCTCTTTTATTGGGGTTGGTCTCGCGTTCATTTATCCTTTCATGAAGCGTTTTACACACCTTCCACAGTTGTTTCTCGGATTGGCTTTCAGTTGGGCAATACCAATGGCTTGGGCGGCGCAAACCAATGAACTGCCAAGCATTGTGTGGTTTATCTTCGTGATTAATGCGTTGTGGACGATAGCCTACGACACGCAATATGCGATGGTTGACCGAGATGATGACTTGAAGATTGGCATCAAGTCGACGGCTATTCTGTTTGGTCGTTTTGATAAGCTTATGGTTGGCGCGCTGCAGTTAGTTACACTGGCGATGTTGATTGCATTGGGCATGCACTACCAACTCGGTGATACTTTCTACTGGGCACTGTTAGTTTCGGGAAGCTTGTTCGTGTATCAACAGCATCTGATGCGTCACCGCGATCGAGACCTTTGCTTCCAAGCCTTCTTGAACAATAACTATGTTGGAATGGCGGTGACTGTAGGCTTGTTCATTACCTTCTGGTAAGCATCCGCTTTACAAGTAAACGAACGCTAAAGAAAAAGGCACCCATTGGGTCAACACCTATCATTTAAGGTGTTTAGATCGCACAGTGTAGCGAGTCTTACT
>NZ_JBFSTC010000134.1:0-8968 GCF_041466605.1 Vibrio sp. 10N.247.310.17
ATCGCCCAAACTGGTTAAATTTTAACAGTGACAACTACCCTGCCAGATAGGGGTTTATATAAACTGAAAAGAACTGTAGAAACACAAATGAAGAACAAATCAGTAAGTGCTTTGTATTTATTCTATCGCAACTTGAAAAAACAAGCATTAAATATACACAAACTAAAGATAAAGAATAAGAAACGAACCAGTAGTCGCTTCTAAAAAAATTTATAACGTAGGTTCCTTTATCATCATACCCATCCCATAAAAACCCAAACTTGTAAATATAAAACATAGAAAACAGCACTATATAGCACGTCATAAAGGCTTTGTTGCGTAATTCAATGGAACTAAATCAAGAACCTACGATCTGATCAGCTACCACCACTCTCTCTCGTAGCCTTATGCCTAAACCTTGTTACAATACAACCAATCGCTCATTAACCGTGGTTCTCTGACCTTCTGGATCGATGAAGAAGCAATAAGTGGGTGGGCGCAAAGCAAACAGAATAAGCGCGGGAGGCCACGTCGGTTCAGTGATTTAGCTATTACGACAGCACTCATGGTGAAACGAGTTTTTTCTATGCCACTGAGAGCGCTGCAAGGATTTATCGACTCGATATTTAGGTTAGCCCATGTGCCGTTAAGTTGTCCGCATTACACCTGCATCAGTCGTAGAGCCAAGCAAGTTGAGGTCTCATTTAAGACTAAAGCGAGAGGAGCGATACAACACCTAGCCATTGATGCAACTGGCCTTAAGGTTTATGGCGAAGGTGAATGGAAAGTCAAAAAACACGGGACGGATGGCAAGCGGAGAGTCTGGCGAAAGCTGCATATTGCAGTTGATACAAGCACTCATGAGATCATTGCCGCCGAGCTAAGTTTATCAACGGTTACAGATGGTGAAGTACTCCCGAACCTACTGAAACAAACACGTCGAAGCATCCTTGAGGTGTCTGGTGATGGCGCTTACGACACGAGAGCGTGTCGCGCTGCTATTAAGATGAAGCGAGCCGTTGCGCTTATTCCCCCAAGAGAAGGGGCAGCCTTCTGGGAGCGTGGTCATCCTCGAAATCTCGCCGTGGGTTGCCAGAAATTATACGGCTCAAATAAGTATTGGAAAGAGCGGTATGGATACCACAAACGTTCATTGTCAGAAACAGCGATGTATCGAGTTAAACAGTTGCTAGGAGGACGATTGAGCTTAAGAAATTACAATGCCCAGGTGGGTGAAACTTACGCGATGATAAAAGCGTTGAACAAGCTTACTGGGTTAGGTATGCCTGAAACTTGTCGTATTGATTAAGAAATACGCGAAACGGGGTTGTTCTATCTTTAAATTTAATTACGCAACAAAGCCCGTCATAAATAGTGTTTTAGATCGCTTTATCGGCCAAGCAAAATAAACATAAACTAACGATATTGCGCTCGACAATAGAAATAGGGCTAGAATCACCCCATCTTTCATAACAAGTGATTGCTTTAATTGATGCTCTTTCGAAAATAACGCACTGGCATTTACAGTCTTACCTCTAGGAAATTTCACTAAAACATAACTGTATTCAAAATTTTTGTTCAGCCGTAGCGAGCGATAATACTCAAACAAAAAATTGCCAACAACTTTTCCGTCTTGATCAACAAAAAACAGCTCTCCTGTCCGGGATGAAAGAGATTTCCAAACTAGATGTTCATATGATTGGTTGTCTGAAGGTAGTGCAAGTTTAAGCCAACACGACTGATTAGGTTCAGGAATACAAGTAACAATTGAGCTCCACCCTTCTTCCTTATATAGGATAGCATCAACCGAAGAATCACTCACTACCATGCCATATTCGAAATCACTGATTTGCTTGAAATCTAATTCGTTAGCATGGCTAGTGAACGTTATCAGCACTGAAAAAAACAACATAACTAGCACTGTAAATGGCACTCTAAAATCCTTATTAAATCAAATATCGCGCGGCAAAAGAGCCCCATAAGTCCATATACTTGCGAGTTTACCATGTTAATTATTTGTAATTTGTAAGGGAATGTAATAACGTCAACGCATTACTATTGAGCAAATGAATCAACATGAATATCAGGTTGGTTAATTGCACGTTGATACAACACTTTACATTGCTAAAATGATAAAGCGTCTCTCGTATTCACATTCATACTCCATTCATTTTTATTGTATTAAACTGTCGTTACTTGCTTCTTTTACTAAGGCCACTGCATGCAAAAACCAAGCGCTATACTCATCTGTATCGCTGTAGCTATAGGCTCGACATCAAGCTTTGCACAAGATGAGCACCATAACGGTCATGATCTTGTACAAGATGTTCATAAAGCGGGAACCCGTATCGAATTTGAAGAAGATCAAGACGAAGTCTATGAAGCGGTGCAAGAGGGCTACATTCGCCCTTTCTCAGAAATGTATGCTGCGGTTGAAAATGATCTTCATGGCCGAATCATTAAAGTAGAACTAGAAGAAGACGATGATATTTGGGTGTATGAGCTAAAAATAAATTTCCAAAACAATATCATTAAAGTGGAATACAACGCTGAAACGTTAGAAATGCTGATGATTAAAGGTCGCAACTTTAAAGAAGCGATCAAAAACTCCCACGAATAATAAATAACAATAAAAGAGTGATACATGAAAATTTTAGTCGTTGAAGACGAACCTCGCTTGGGCCAACAAATTCTAGAGACCCTTGAGGGAGCCGACTGGGTTCCAGAGCTTTCTCAAGACGGTATCGACGCACTCTACCGTGCAACATCGGAAGAGTGGGATGCCATCGTTCTCGATTTAGGTCTACCTAAGCTGGATGGCCTAACCGTATTAAAAGGTATTCGAGACGAAAACATTAACACGCCAGTGATTATCCTAAGTGCGCGCGACACGCTTACTCAGCGTGTAGAAGGCTTGAATGCAGGTGCTGATGACTACCTAACTAAACCATTCGAAATGGTCGAGCTGATAGCCCGCATTCGTGCTCAACTGCGCCGAGCGTCAGGCAGTGCTGCTCCTATACTTCAAATTGGTGATCTAAGCCTAGACACACGCAGCTCTAAAGTGTTGTGGCAAGGCCAAGCGGTTAGCCTCACAGCGCTTGAATATAAAGTGGTCGCTTATTTCATGCATAACCAAAACAAAGTTATCTCGCGCACTGAGTTGGTTGAACACATCTACAAGCAAGATTTTGACCGCGATTCAAACACGGTTGAAGTGTTCATTGGTCGTATTCGTAAGAAAATCGCACCAAAGATCATCAAAACCGTTCGTGGCCTTGGCTACCAACTGAATGCTGAATAACGCTGTATTTAATTAAGCTAAGAGCAATCTCCAATTAGTGGACAGCCTGTGCTGATCGTTGTTGTTCTCATAGCAAGATGAGCAAAGACAGGCTGGTAACGTATGAATCTAAAAAAACGAACACTTAAAAACGTCAGTCTAAAAAGCCGCTTGCTCCTCGCCGCGGCTTTTTGGCTAGGTGCGATGATATTAGCGGCAGGCGTCGGAATACCTAAGTTGGTTAACGATTACTTGGTCGATGACGTCAAGCAACAGCTCAGCCTAACCATGGACGAGTTAACCGCCAACATAGAAACCAACGACAGTGGTAACCTCATCATGGCAGAGCGTCTGTCTGACCCTAGGTTTAACCAACCCTACAGTGGTATTTATTGGCGAGCCGCTACTCAAGACCAGATTATTCGATCTCGCTCGCTATGGGACAAAGACCTCACTATCAAGCGTTCGCCGATTCATACTTCAATCAAAGGGCCTGAGAAAGAAAAGCTTATTTACATCGAGCAGGATATCTATCTGCCTGAACTGAACGATCCTGTCACGATCACCATAGGTATTGATGAAGACCCATTAGAATCCACACTGACCGAACTTACAGGTCAAGTCTGGTTGATTCTGATGTTGCTGTTTGTGGGCGTGCTGATGTTGATTGGTATTCAAGTCAGCTGGTCACTATTGCCACTCAGTAAGATGCAACGTGAACTGGTGATGTTAAGAAACGGCGAGCAACAAGGATTAAGCGACAACTACCCGAAAGAGGTTTCTCCATTGGTTTCTGACCTCAATGCCCTACTGTTCCACTATCAAGAGTTATTGGAGCGAGCGCGTAACCACGCGGGTAACTTATCTCATGCGTTGAAAACTCCGCTGTCGGTTCTGAAAAATGAGATAGAGCGACTTCCAGAGGATGACAAGGCACTGCTGCAACAACCCATTAATCAGATTCAAAGCCAAATCGATTATCACCTTGGCCGAGCACGCATGGCCGGTGCAATGAACATTCTTTCGGTGAAGTCTTCACCTTGTGAGCGTGTTGAAGCTATCTCAATGGCGTTTGATAAAGTCTACTCCGCCAACGAAGTCACCATGATTAACGAGCTAGACTCTGAGATTGAAGTGGCGGTAGAAAAAACCGACCTTGATGAAATGGTCGGCAACCTACTCGAGAACAGTTACAAATGGGCGAGCAGCATTATTCGAGTCCATGCAAATGAACTCGTCGATGGCAACATAGAATTGGTGATTGAAGATGATGGTCAAGGCATTCCTGAAGAGAAACTTGAGCAAGTGACCAAACGTGGCGTTCGACTTGATGAAACCACACCAGGAACAGGATTGGGGCTTAACATCGTGAATGAAATGGCGCACAGCTACCGAGGCAGCCTAACGCTCGGCAAGAGCTCTATGGGCGGATTGAAAGCCTCTCTGGTGCTTAAAATAAGTAAAGGCTGAACAAGCTAAATAAAAGTTAAATACAATAAGCCCTAGCGTACTGCTAGGGCTTAGTTTTATCTCGGTTCATCGAGACACGACTCACTTCAACTTAATTAGCCCATCGAATGTAGCCCAATCATATTGCCTTCTGTGTCGCTAACTACACTAATAAAACCATGCTCACCAATGTCCATTTTTGGCACTTGTAACGTACCGCCATTGGCCGCCGCCAAACTTGCTTCTGTCGCACAATCTTCACAAGAAAAGTAAACCATGGTGCTGTTGCCTCCCGCTTTCACACCGGACATCTTACATATGGCACCAGTAGCGCCATAGTTGTCCATGTCGCAAGGAAATACCCACATCTCAACATCAATTTCTGTTTCATTGGCCAACTTATCCAATGTCACTTTAAATACTGACTCATAGAAAGCTTTTGCTCTTGCCATGTCATCAACATAAATTTCAAACCAACCAATCGGATTCATTTTCATAACGTTGTCCTCAGCTTTCGCTACTTGTTCGCCCTTAATCAGCATAGTCAAAGTTGAACAATTTATAGTTGAGGAGTTACATGAGAGAAAGTTAAGTTTCTTTAGATATAGTCCAGTAGAAATCATAAAGCCTTGTTTGAAGGGGATTTAAACAAGGCACAAGTTAGTCGCTCTTATATATCGCTCTGTATATCATTTACAGCCACATCTAGAATTTGCACATTATCATTATGAGTCGCGACTCCAATCATTAAAATCCTACCATCTGTATAATAGTCATGATCTTCATTCATCACTTCCACCGTTGCTAATGGGTACTTGTCTAGCTCAATATCTGGTAATGACGTTCGTATCTGATTAGCAAGCCTATCTCGCTCTTCATCAACATTAGGGTCAATGTTATGCAGTATGGTCACAATGCCTGAGTAAGGGGTGACTTTAAGGCCATCATCATAGCTGATTGCACCTAACCACTGAGGCTGGTTAGTTTGAACATCAACACCAGCGCGCCACCAGCGAATGTGGCTGCGCTTCATCAAATTACCCGGCAACTGAAACGCCATATCTTGTGGCTTGTCTCGCCAATACAAATCGGACACTGGCGGAGTTTTGTCTCTAAGCAATGCGAGATAGCCAGCCCATTCAATCTCATTTCGAGAAAAAGTTTGATTCTCTATCCAGCCCAATTGTTTCATTAAGTCTCTTGGGGTTGCTCCAACATATAGTACGTTGATAGCTTGTGCCGAGTAGAATGAAGATTTGCCTGGGAACGCTTTATAGGTCACCGAATTCCAGTCGACGTTGTCAATTTGAGCCGTCTCTGGTTGATTCTGAAAATCGTCCGCTTTCCAGAAAAAGTGAGCGTAGTTCGCAAACAATACCCACGCCAACAACAGCGCACTCGACTTAAGTACCAAGCGTCGCCACTTCATCCGATAGCCAATAATGGTGAAAACCAATACCGTGAACACACCGGCGATCAAGCTATTATGCTCAGAGATAAATATCTTGAGGCTATTAAGCCACGGGAAGTTTTCAACACCGTGCGCCAGTAACATGCCCCAAGCAATGAACTGTCCACCACCAAGAGCCAAGCCGATAAACGCCAACACACTAAAATTACGCCACGGCACTCGATGTGAGCCCGCTATAAATGGCACAACCCAAGCGATAGGCCCTAATAAGCGAGCAAAAAGAATGATGTATGTGCCTTTGCGAGCAATTAGGTAACGGCAGCGCGCAATTAATCTTTTGGTTTTAGGACGAAACTTAATGAGCCTTCGCTGCGCTTTCGCACCGTATTTATAGCCAATAAAATAACTGAGTTGGTCACCAAGCAAACCACCTAGCATCACCAAAACCAACGCCATCCATGCACCTGAATACAGTTGAAAGCCCGCTGCGATAAAGAAGGGCTCTCCCGGTACAAATAGGTTTGGGCCAATGAGAGCATCACCCAATGCCCCCAGAAACAGCCCTAGTCCATCAAACATAACAACCTCAATACTTACTGTTCTTTGTAGTGACCAAACTTGTAGTTCATCTCGTTGTTACGCATTTCGCCTTTGAAGAAGCGTCTTACATTGGCTTTGAGGTAAGTTGAGCCTGTCTTCACAACGCCATCTTGGTCTAGTCGACGTGGGTCAAAACCAAAGGTCATATTCAGGAATCTAAATCGCCATGTTTTGCTCGCACGTTTTACGTAGTCACAATCTTCACACAGTACGATCTCTTCATCGAAACCACCGATTTCATCATGCGCTCGTTTAGTCGAGAAAATACAGGCGCCAATCGCCGTCGGGAAAAAGAACTGGGTAGTAAATAAGCCTGCGTTAAACAGCCCGTAACCAAACTTGTGTACAAGCGGCAGACCTTTCGAGCTCATGTACACACCCGCCACTTCAAACTTCTTCTCCTCTAATTCATAAAGCGCTTTCGCAAGGAAGTTTCGGGGCAAACTCACGTCAGCATCTAAGAAAAGGATTCGGTTGTACTGCGCTAATGAAGCGCCTGTGTTTCTGCCAAGGCTCACACCGCGATTTTCCATATGATGAACCATTAACTTTGGCAACGCGCTTTCATAAGCTTGTGCCACCCCTCTTGTGTTGTCCTCACTGTTCGAGTCGACAACAATCACTTCAAATTCTTGATGGGTTTGCACACTCAACTCTTCCATTAAGCGGCTGATGCGTTTCTCTTCGTTTAGCGTAATTACGACAATGCTTATCGGTTCCATATTTTCACCTATTCATTCTGCTGTTTAATTAACACTAAGATTAACCAACCAAGCCTTAACCAAGCCTTAGGCAAACATTCATTTTCCGTTCATTAACTTGATGATTTAGCAACGCTATAAATAGATAAGATAGGCAATGTAAAAGACGATAAAATGGGGTAAATAAGCGCTAGTGAACGTTTTATCTCCAAACGAATCATTTATCGAAGGAAATTCACTTTGAGATGGGCTTCTGACTTGCTCAGATTTGAATGTGATGTTAGTATCCGCGCTCGCTTAAGCATGAACTCGTTTATGCCTAAGCTTTACCACATACTCAAGGTCGCATTGAGGTGTGAAGTTAATTTTTACTAATTTGAGAGTAAAACTATGAAATTTGAAGCAGTAGTACGTACTGAACTAGGTAAAGGTGCGAGCCGCCGCCTACGTCACGCTGGTAAATTCCCAGCTGTAATCTACGGTGGCGAAGCAGCAGCTGTAGCTATCGAACTTGTTCACGCTGACGTGATCAACCAAATGGATAAGCCTGAATTCTACGAAACAATCACTCTAGTGATTGACGGCGCAGAAGTTAAGGTTAAGCCGCAAGACGTTCAACGTCACGCGTTCAAGCCTAAAGTTGAGCACATGGACTTCATCCGTATCTAATTCCCTACCAAGGAATAAGATTGGATTAATCCAGCCTTCTGCATAGAAAAGATAATCGATCTTACCAGTCGAGAAATCTAGAAATTCGAAACCCCGATGCTACCAACATCGGGGTTTCACCGTTTTTGAGCCCTCAAAAACGCCTCAAATCTCGCGCAATACACTGAAAATAATCAACTTTCTTCTCCCCCACTTTATCCCGTTCTTGCTTGGGTGGATTAAGGGTGGACTTATACAGTAGTTTTTCTAACACAAAGACTAGACCGCTTTTTCGCTAGGCTCCGCACACTCACTTTTCAAAACATAACACTGAGCCTCCCTGGCCCAAAATCATGGATTCGATTCCGAATTAGCGAATAAAGAGGAGTAATATTAGGATGGTTGTAGCAGTTTATCTTGGAAGGTTATCGTGCATTTACAGGGTCAAGCGGCCTGAATACCCGACTTTCCTTAGGCTCTTCTTTCTAGAGCGTTCGTAATGTCTTTTTTGAGTTCCTCTGAAAGGCGTTCGAATTGTTTTGGTACAACCAAACCTTCCTCGCACATTTGCATGAGTTGGATAAATGCTCGGCTTCGAGAATGGCCATCAAAAATAAGCTTCATTTGCTTTTGAGATTCTTTGGAGTACTCGCACATAAAGTGAAACCTTTCCCCTACAGATTCTGATTCATCAGTAATCGCTTTGATGGCTTCATCTAGCTGACGAGTACAAAACAGTTGCGCAGCTTCACTCTTTATCTCACAAAAGATTTTCCAATCAGACTCTTTGATATTCATACAGACCTCCACAAAGTGTTACTTTTTAGGGTAGAACATTACGGTGTCAACGCCAGTTTAAAATTGACCCACTTATCGACGTTATCGCCGAAGTAAAAC
>NZ_JBFSTC010000135.1:0-8715 GCF_041466605.1 Vibrio sp. 10N.247.310.17
AGTAAGACTCGCTACACTGTGCGATCTAAACACCTTAAATGATAGGTGTTGGCTCTTAAGCTGGGTTTTCTTTTATCAATCAAAGCTAATGATAAACTCAATCAAAACTAGGCGTCACTAGGTTCATCGATATCGATGCGAGTCACACGCTGCAAACCTTTTGGGAGCAGACCACCACGACGACCACGCTCACCACGGAAGTTTTCAAGGTCCGCAGGTTTCAAGCCAAGTTTACGTTTGCCCGCGTAAATAGTCAGCGTTGCATTCTCTGGAATAGCCATCAGATGCGATACAAACTCTTCACGCTCTTTTGCTTTAGCTGAAGGGATGTTGATGATCTTGTTGCCTTTACCTTTGCTAAGCTGCGGCAGGTCTTTAATAGGGAACAACAACATACGGCCTTGGTTAGTAATCGCCAGAATCTGGTTACTGTCCAAGTCTGCAATAGGGCTTGGCAACATCACTTCAGAAGCTTGTGGCAAGTTTACTAACGCTTTACCGCTCTTGTTCTTAGACAGCAGATCGCTACCCTTACAAACAAAGCCATAACCAGCATCAGAACCGACTAACCATAATTGTTCATTCTCTCCCATCACCACTTGGCGAATAGAAGTACCTGGGCTAACGTTCAGGCGGCCTGTAATTGGCTCGCCTTGGCTACGTGCCGACGGTAATGAATGAGATTCAAGGGAGTAGCTTCGGCCATCACTGCCAAGGAACACCGCTTGTTGGTTACTCTTACCCTTAGCACTCGCTAAGAACTTATCACCAGATTTGTAGTTCAAGCCTTCAGCATCAACTTCATGCCCTTTAGCATGACGAATCCAACCTTTCTCAGACAACACAACCGTGATTGGTTCGCTTGGTACTAAGTCGCGTTCTGTTAGCGCTTTCGCTTCAGCACGCTCAATCAGAGG
Organism: Vibrio sp. 10N.247.310.17; assembly: GCF_041466605.1. Lineage (NCBI taxonomy): Bacteria > Pseudomonadati > Pseudomonadota > Gammaproteobacteria > Vibrionales > Vibrionaceae > Vibrio > Vibrio sp. 10N.247.310.17. The sequence goes on from NZ_JBFSTC010000135.1 coordinate 918, forward strand.
TGAACGACGATCATCGCCGTATTTATCTGCATCGGCTTGGATTTCTTTCTTGATCAACGTATTCAAGCGACGCTCTGAACCGAGTAGCTTTTCAAGCTTTTCACGTTCAGCTTCAAGTTCCTCTTGCTCAGCTCGAATCTTAAATTCTTCTAACTTAGCTAAGTTACGAAGTTTAATATCAAGAATCGCATTGGCTTGAATTTCAGAAATGTTGAAACGGCTCATCAATACAGGACATGGTTCGTCTTCTGTACGAATGATTTCAATCACTTCATCGATATTAAGATAAGCAGCAAGCAAACCTTCTAAAATGTGCAAACGTGCCAGTACTTTATCTAAACGGTACTGTAAACGACGACGAACGGTCGTGCGACGGAACTCAATCCACTCTTTCAGAATTTGAACTAGGCCTTTAACTTGAGGACGATTGTCTAAACCAATCATGTTCAAGTTAACCCGGAAGTTTTTCTCTAGATCCGTCGAAGCGAATAGGTGACTCATCAATTGGTCACAGTCGATACGGTTTGAACGAGGAACAACAACGATGCGAGTTGGGTTCTCGTGATCCGATTCGTCACGCAAGTCGTCAACCATTGGCAGCTTCTTAGCGCGCATCTGGTTAGCAATTTGCTCAAGTAACTTCGCACCTGACACTTGATGAGGTAAAGCAGTGATAACAATATCAGAGCCTTCCTTGTGCCAAACCGCGCGCATCTTGATGCTGCCACGGCCTGTACGGTAGATCTTTTCGATGTCCGACTTCGGCGAAATAATCTCAGCCTCTGTCGGGTAATCAGGGCCTTGAATGAAACCCATCACATCTGGAAGTTCAGCTTTCGGCGTATCAATCAAGTGAATCGCTGCGTTCGCCACTTCACGGACATTGTGAGGCGGGATGTCCGTCGCCATACCTACCGCGATACCAGTAATACCGTTAAGTAAGATGTGAGGCAGACGTGCAGGCAACATTTGAGGCTCTTTCATTGTGCCATCAAAGTTTGGTTGCCAATCAACGGTGCCCTGACCTAATTCACCTAGCAGAACCTCAGCAAACTTAGATAATTTCGCTTCGGTATAACGCATCGCCGCGAACGATTTCGGGTCGTCCGGAGCACCCCAGTTACCTTGACCATCTACCAATGGATAGCGGTAGGAGAACGGCTGCGCCATCAGTACCATCGCTTCGTAACAAGCAGAGTCACCGTGTGGGTGATACTTACCTAATACGTCACCAACGGTACGTGCTGATTTTTTGTATTTCGATGCTGCTGATAAGCCCAGCTCAGACATCGCGTAGATAATACGACGCTGTACTGGCTTCAAGCCATCACCGATATACGGCAATGCACGATCCATGATCACGTACATTGAGTAATTTAAGTAGGCATCTTCGGTGAACTTGCGCATTGGCAACTGTTCAACGCCATCATATGTAATTTCGTTAGACATCCATTATACCTCGGCCATATCACCGTTAGTCTGTAGCCATGTACGGCGATCATCTGCACGTTTTTTACCAAGCAGCATGTCCATCATCTCGTTGGTCGCTTCGTTGTCATCAATCGTTAATTGAACAAGACGACGAGTGTTTGGATCCATGGTGGTTTCACGTAACTGAAGTGGGTTCATTTCACCCAGACCTTTGAATCGTTGCACGTTGATCTTAGCTTTCTTCTGCGATAGTCGCTCAAGCACACCATCTTTCTCTGCGTCATCAAGTGCGTAGAACACTTCTTTACCGCAATCGATACGATACAGAGGAGGCATTGCCACATAGATATGACCCGCTTCAACCAATGCATGGAAATGGCGAGTAAATAGTGCACATAGCAGTGTCGCGATATGAAGACCATCCGAGTCCGCATCGGCAAGGATACAGATCTTACCGTAACGCAGGCCTGACAAGTCATCGTTATCAGGATCGATACCCAGAGCAACCGAAATATCATGTACTTCCTGTGAAGCCAATACTTGGTCCGCTGACACTTCCCATGTATTTAGGATCTTACCGCGAAGTGGCATAACCGCTTGGAACTCACGATCTCGTGCTTGTTTAGCTGAACCACCCGCCGAGTCCCCTTCCACGAAGAAGATTTCGGTACGACTTAAATCTTGAACCGAACAGTCGGTTAGCTTACCCGGCAATGCTGGGCCTGAAGCAATCTTCTTACGCACAACCTTTTTACTTGCGCGCATGCGGCGGTGAGCATTCGCTATACAAGCTTCAGCTAACTGTTCTGCCAGTTGTGGTTTTTCGTTCAACCACAAGCTAAAGGCATCTTTTACCACCCCAGACACAAACGCTGCGGTTTGACGAGAAGAAAGACGTTCTTTTGTTTGACCAGCAAATTGCGGATCTTGCATCTTCACCGATAATACGTACGAACAACGATCGAAAATATCGTCACCCGTTAACTTAACGCCACGCGGTAGAAGGTTACGAAATTCACAGAACTCACGCATTGCATCAAGCAGACCTTGTCGAAGGCCGTTTACGTGTGTACCACCTTGCTTAGTTGGTACTAAGTTCACGTAACTCTCGGTGATCATATCACCGCCTTCTGGCTGCCAAATAATCGCCCAGTTCGCCATTTCTGTTTCAGCAACGAATTCGCCAACATAAGGTTCCTCAGGCAGTAAGGTGTAACCTTTCACACCTTCTGCAAGGTAGTCTTTTAGACCATCTTCATAGAACCATTTATGTTCTTCACCGCCAACCTTGTCGACAAAGGTAATTTCTAAACCTGGGCAAAGAACTGCTTTTGCACGTAGGTTGTTAATCAGACGAAGTGTCGAAAATTTAGAGCTATCGAAGTATTTTGGATCTGGCCAAAAATGTACCGTCGTACCGGTATTACGATGACCACAAGTACCTGTAACAGTAAGATCCGTTACGGCATGACCACCTTCAAGGGCAATTTCATGTACCTGACCGTCACGGCGAACCGTCACTTCAACACGTTTTGACAACGCGTTTACCACCGAGATACCTACCCCGTGCAAACCACCTGAAAACTTGTAGTTATTGTTCGAGAACTTACCGCCAGAGTGGAGCTTAGTTAAAATCAGCTCAACACCTGAGATCCCTTTTTCAGGGTGGATATCAACAGGCATACCACGGCCATCATCCGTCACTTCTAACGATTGGTCAGCATGCAACACGACTTTAATCTTCTTAGCGTGTCCCGCTAGTGCTTCATCAACCGAGTTATCAATGACTTCTTGGGCAAGGTGGTTTGGTCTTTCTGTCTCGGTATACATTCCCGGGCGATGTCGCACGGGGTCGAGACCTTCAAGTACCTCGAGGTCTTTTGCATTATATTGTTCAGTCATAATACGGAGTTTACTCAAAAAGTTTGCGTCAGTTCGCTGGCTCTAGTTTGACTAAAGCGAAATCATTACTATGAACCGTCATAGTAGAGCGAACGAGCGAAGTATTGGGGAATATAGTCTGGAAGCTGAGTAATGATGTCAAGCTAGTTCAAAAACTAAGGCATCAAACTATGATATTTCACCACTGATAGATGAAATAACAGTCAAACAAGAGAAAATTACTTGATTGCTGAAACAGATTAAAGATTTAGAAAGGTGATGATTTGTTGGGGGTAGCGTTCAAAATTAACAAAGCTATGATCCCCGCCCTCTTCTACTGTCTGTACTGCACCTTGGTACTTCTCTACCGCTTGTCGGTAATCCAGAACTTCGTCTTCCGTTTGCTGAAGTAACCAGAAGTCACTCGGCTGAGCGATAGCCGGAACCTCTAACGCCTTCAGTTCATTGATATGTTTTGTTTCCAGAACATATCGCTCTCCTGTGTATGGATTTACTTGTTCACCTAAATAGTCAGCAAGAAGCTCATACGGCTTAACGGCTGGATTCACAACCACAGCTTTAAAGCCATAGTGAGTATTCAGCCATGTTGAAAGATAGCCACCCAACGAGCTACCTACCAACGCTATCTGATATTGCTCTTTATATTGCTCCACCAGTTGCTGCAAATAAATGGCCGCTTGCTGAGGAAAACTCGGCAGTTGAGGTGTCATCACCTTGATATCAGGACGATGCTCCGCGCAATAGTCAGTAATCACCGTTGCTTTGTGAGAACGTGATGAACTGTTAAAACCGTGAATATAGAGAAGCAGTGGCGGCTTAGCGGCTTGCTGTTCAGAATCAAACATCAATAACCTGCCGCTTCAAAATCAGGTAAGAATTGTCCATGAGGTAAACGGCGAACTTGCGTGCTCACAGATCCATCTTGATGCAATTCAATCTCTCTCCAACCAGGCGACAAAGTATCAACCGCAAAGTCATCTGAGTTAGGTTTGAATTGCACACAAGTCGACGGTGTTGCCATGACTTGTACACCATGATGATCTCGATTCATGTCTTGATGAACGTGACCACACAGTACCGCTTTCACATTGGTGTGCTGTTGAACCACTTCCCAAAATTGATCAGCATCTTTCAGATTATGTTGATCCAGCCATGCACTGCCAACCAACAGTGGATGGTGGTGCAGCAGAACCAAGGTATTACGTTCGGGAAATTCGGTTAGCTTTTGTTCTAGTAGATCAAGCTGTTGATCACTGAGACGTCCGTGAGGCACGCCAACCACTTGCGAGTCCAGCATCACCATCTGCCAATTATTACCTAGCAAAACATGCTCAACGCATTGTATTTGTGGTGATGGTAAAACACTGCCCATATTCGGTTTGAAGTCATGATTCCCTGGCAACCAGTAACACGGTTTATCCAAAGGTTGAATTCCTGACTCAAATTTTTGGTACGACTCAGCACTGTGATCTTGAGAAATATCACCGGTTGCTAAAATCGCTTGATAGTCAAAGCCCTGACTAACAATGGCATCGACTACAGCACGAAAGCTATCTTGAGTGTTGATGCTTAATAAGCTGCCATTGCTCGGCGCAAATAAATGCGTGTCCGTTAGCTGTACAAGCTTAATACTGCTCTCATCAAATTTTGAAGTGTGTGATAATTCCAAAATAACAAATCCAGATACGTTACTGTTTAGACTTTAAAAGTGTTTTTAAATAGGCTCAATTAAAAAGAAACTGGGGTTCGGCTGATACCTGTTTTTAAACAAAACGTTAACCATTCCCCAAGAAATTTGTTCAATTGAAATTTCTCATCCTTTTGCAGAAGTTTTGTGTTGGGATAGTCATATTTTGCTTTGACTCGCGAAAAATCCCCGCTAGCGCACACTTCTGCAACTCGAGCGTCGTGATATAGCCTGACAGACATTTTTGGCAAAGGAAACACTGGCATCGCGTCACTCTGACATATATCTATTAATGTGGTGTATTTTGTGACCTCATTCACTGTCAATTGATACACCATATTAACGGCTTGGTAACAGCGAACGTCACCAACCTCATGCTCAACCGGTAACAGAGCATTAAGTTTGGCATAGTTAGTCTCGTAAACTCGCATCAATTCAGCCAAATCGACATGATACGTTTTTTTGACTGCTATATTTGGCATGACGTTAATCTATCCACTCTGACTGTAATTCTTGGTAGTTCAATTGTAGCCACTGCAGCGCAATGATCGTGGCGCCATTTTCAAACACACCGTCTTTTACTAACTGATAAGCGGCTTCGCGACTCATCACTTGCACGCGAATATCTTCACCTTCGTAATCCAATCCGTGAACCCCTTTTGCTGTCGTGGCGTCAACACAACCAACAAAGACGTCGAGCTTTTCTGAGCAACCGCCGGATGAAGGATAATACGAAGTAATAGGCAATACAGATCCGACGTCGACCCCCGCTTCTTCCATCGCCTCACGACGAGCAACATCTTGTGGTGATTCATCGGTATCAATAATCCCCGCAACAATTTCGTATTGCCACGGGTTCTCATGCTCTAGAGCACCGACACGGATCTGTTCGACGATCACCACTTCATCACGCACAGGATCATAAGGTAGCAAAGCGGCAGCATGTCCACGCTCAAACATCTCACGCTCGATTGGTTGGCTCCAGCCGCCCTCAAACAGTCTATGTTTAAATGTGTACTTAACCATTTTGAAAAAACCACGAAACAGCGTCTCTTTTGAGACTATTTCCACATCTTGCGGAGTAAACTCATGTCGTTGATTGTCATACTGTTGCATTTGATACCTCACTAAGTGATCTTATAGTTTACTCATTGTCCGAGTTAACTACCAAGGATAAGGTTCAACTTTTAGTATAAAACTTATAATTAAAGTTAAGTTTTAAAAAATAAATATTGCACAAGTGGACAGTTAACTGTAAAAAAGTGCAAAGTTTCGAGTAAATTACCACCAAACTGGGTTAAACTCTTTTAAAGAAAATTCCATTAAAGGCAGGAATAGGAAAATGAAAAAACTGCTTCCACTATTTATCAGTGCAGCAATTGGCAGCCTGAGTTCGTCAGCTTTCGCTGATACGCTAGCTGAGGTTTACGACCAAGCAAAACAGAACGATCCTCAACTTCTTCGTTCAGCAGCGAAGCGCGATGCCGCTTTTGAAGCAGTAACGTCAAACCGTAGTGACTTGCTACCACAAATTGACTTGAGAGCTAACTACGACATCAACCGTGGTGAGCGAAGTGATGTAAATAATGACAGCAATCAATGGGGAGCTGGAATTTACTTTTCTCAGGAGCTGTACAAGCGCTCTTCTTGGATCACGCTAGATACAGCAGAGAAAAAAGCTCGCCAAGCTGATTCTTCATACGCAGCAGAGCAACAAGCTTTGATCCTTCGTGTTGCTACCGCTTACTTCGAAGTACTTCGTGCTCAAGATAGCCTAGAGTTTGTTCGTGCTGAAAAAGCCGCAGTTGCTCGTCAACTGGAACAAACTAAGCAGCGCTTTGAAGTTGGCCTTTCAGCAATCACCGATGTGCATGATGCGCAAGCTCAGTACGATGGTGTTTTGGCTGATGAAGTTTTAGCAGAGAACACTCTGATTAATAACTACGAAGGTCTACGTGAAATCACAGGTCAAGAGCACTCTAACCTAAACATCTTAGATACAGACCGCTTCTCAGCAAGCAAGTCTTCTGAATCTGCTGTTGCACTGGTTGAGCAAGCTCAAGAGAAAAATCTGAAGCTATTGGCATCACGTATTGATCAAGACATCGCTAAAGATAACATCACGCTAGCAAGCTCAGGTCATCTACCTAGCCTAACGTTGGACGGTAGCTACTCTCTTGCCGATCAATCAAGCAGCCCTAGTGATTACGACCAAGATAACCTAAACGTCGGCTTAAATTTAGTTGTGCCTCTATACACAGGTGGTAGTACAACTTCTTTGACTAAACAGGCTGAATACAACTACGTTGCAGCAAGTGAAGACCTAGAGGCAACTTACCGTAGCGTTGTGAAAGACGTTCGTGCATTCAACAACAACATCAGTGCCTCAATTGGTGCGCTACGCGCTTACGAACAGTCTGTTGTTTCTGCTCAGTCGGCTCTAGAAGCTACAGAAGCAGGTTTTGATGTAGGTACTCGTACTATCGTTGACGTACTAGATTCAACTCGTCGTCTATACGATGCCAACAAGAACCTTTCAGATGCTCGTTACAACTACATCCTAAGTGTACTTCAGCTTCGTCAAGCTGTTGGCACGCTAAGCGAACAAGACATTGTTGATGTAAACGCAGGTCTAAAAGTCGCAAGTAAGTAATGCTTAAATCCTAGTTAAATACTCTAACCAGAGTCTTTAATAAAGTGACTAGATTACCGCTACAAAAATGCCGCTCAATGAGCCAACACCTATCATTTAAGGTGTTTAGATCGCACAGTGTAGCG
>NZ_JBFSTC010000136.1:0-8567 GCF_041466605.1 Vibrio sp. 10N.247.310.17
ATCTGTAGGATCGTTCAACTGATCAGGAAAATGCTTAAATGATCAGTGTTAGCTTTAATAGCGGCTTTTTTTGTATCTAAATCAACCATCTAATAGTTAGTTCACCTAATTTTCGTCATTTTGCTTTGCATCTTTTTCATTGTTAAATATACTGTATAAACATACAGGTATTTAATTATGCATGAACTAATAAAAAACTTACAAGACCGCCAGCTAATCTGGACAGGGTTACAATCAACAACGCAAGGCAGCACCACTTCGACAGGCTATCCTCAATTGGATAAACAGCTTGATGGCGGCTTCCCGACGCACGGCGTTATTGAAGTTGAATCACAACAAGGGATTGGTGAACTGCGCCTGCTTACCCCCTATTTAGCTCAGCAAAACTCACAGAAGCTGGCCATATTCATTAACCCGCCAGGGAAGATCTGTGCCGAGTTTTTTAGCAGCCAAGGGATTGAGCTCGATAACATATTGGTGATCGAGCCTCAACGCGACCTCGATGCATTATGGGCAGCCGAGCAATGCCTCAAGAGTGGTGCTTGTCATTCTGTATTGTTATGGGGAGCCGATCTCGAAATCCACCAAACCAAACGCTTACAGGCAGCAAGCGAAACGGGCAAATGCCTGCAATTTCACTTTAAAGCCACCAGCCATAATCAGTTATCCCTGCCCGTTTCTTTAAGCATGAAGCTGTCTTCTCACATCCAAGGGTTAAAGGTTGAGGTGACTAAGAGAAAAGGCAGTTGGTCGTATGGCAGTTTTATTCTGGACATGAACCAGAACTGGCCGTTACTCACAGAAAAAGTCATCGATGAAAACAGCTCAATTCACGCGTTATCTGGTAACACGGTGCTGGCTTTCCCTATTGCGAAGCAAGGCTAACGTATGCTGTGGCTGTATCTGCATTTCTCATCCCTACAATTGGACACCTTGTTTAACTCTAATGAATTGGGTTCGAACGAAGAATCACACAATCAGCCTCTTATCATCGTCGATGAGAAAGATCATCGTGTGCTGCAAGCTAACCAAGCAGCTTTGGAATCAGGCATTACACTGGGCATGGGGCTAGGGTCTGCGGCCGCGCTTTGCCAGAACTTGCACGTCCACCCTTACAGTATTGAGCTAGAAAAAAGTAAGCTTAAAGAGATTGCTCAATGGGCCTATCTGGTCACTTCCGACATGGCATTACTCCCGCCCAATGGATTATTGATTAAAGCCTCTAACATGTTGTCGCTTTACGATGGGCTAGATAACTACTGGCATGAACTAAAAAGCCATTTAGAAACGCTCAATATCCAGTTCAGCTTTGCTACAGGTTATTCGCCACTTTCTGCAATCCTTTTAGGCAAGCAATCCATCAACCAAGCGACGAACAATGTTGAGCAGATGAAAGCTTGGGTTAACCAACAAGCATTGAGTTCCAGTGAGCTACCGACCAAGCAAGTGGAACGCCTGAACCGTGTCGGTATCAATACCGTTGAAGACTTATTAAAGCTGCCTTTGCAAGAGGTCGCGCGTCGCTTTGATATCGACCTGGTGAATTATGTCGGTCGCCTTAATGGGCAGTTCAAGCACCCAATTGATTTCTATCACCCACCAGAGAATTTCCAGCAATATTTGGAGCTGTTGTTTGATATTGAAAACATCCTATTTATCGAAAAGCCGTTGCTGAAATTACTGAATCAACTCGAGTGTTTTTTGAGGTTACGCGACCGAGTGGCTTTCGAGTTAACGCTGACTTTGCACCTAAGAGATAAAGACGACCACCCTGTCTCTTTTTATTCGGCACAAGGAGATTACCTTGCTGAAAAATGGGCGAACCTTACCCATCTCACTTTAGAGTCACTAAAGCTCACCGCACCGGTTCAAGGGCTGACCCTCAGCTTGATTCGTCATGGAGAACCGCAAATGGCCTACCATGATCTTTTTGATGGTAATACCGGAACACTTGCCGCGTTAGATTTGCTCTCGCTGCTTCAAGCAAAGCTCGGGCAAGCTTGTATTCAGACTCCCAAAATACTGCACGATCCAAGGCCAGAAAAGGCCAATCAGTATTCGCTCCCAACACTGAGTAAGTCTGTGGCAAAAAAGCAAACGCCCCCAGAGAGCGAGCAACAAACCATAGATCTCAACGTCCATCAACAACGACTCCGGCCCAGTATTTTACTGCCAGAGCCCGAAGCCTTAACCGAAAGCGTCACCTTATCTCAAGGCCCTGAGCGCATTGTGTCTGGCTGGTGGGACGGAGAGAAGATCATTCGTGACTACTTTATTGCTCACAGTGAAAACGGTCGATGGTTATGGGTATTTAGAACACCAGATAAACAGTGGTTCTTACACGGCTTATTCAGCTAACCAACACTTATTTAGCTAACCAACAAAAGTTGAATCGCCAACCCGCACCATTTACTCAATTTAAACGCCCTTTTCAATCATGTTCACCCGCAATGGTTAAGTGAGATTACGTTATGTCTCAGCAATACTCAGAGCTTTTCTGTCAAACTAATTACTCCTTTCTAGAGGGAGCTTCGCATCCGGAAGAGCTTGTTTTACAGGCCGACTTCTTACGTTACAAAGCACTCGCAGTTACTGATGAGTGCTCAGTCGCGGGCATCGTTAAGGTTCACTCAGCAATCAAGCAACATAAACTGTCGCTCAAGCAAATTGTCGGGAGCATGTTTTGGTTAAATGAAGAGTGCCAAGTGGTTTTGCTATGCCCAAATAGAGAGGCCTATGCCGAGCTGTGTCGTATTATTACCAACGCGAGACGTCGTAGTAGCAAAGGACATTATCAGCTCTCTGAGTGGGATATCATGTCGGCTAAACACTGCTTCATTCTTTGGTTTCCTCAACAGAAAAATGAAGACGCGCACTGGGGGCAATGGCTCTCCCAGCACCATTCAGGTCGGCTTTGGATCGGCTTACAACGACACCTAAAGCAAACCGACCAGCAATACACAGATTACTGCGTTGAGCTGTCACAACATCACCAACTGCCGATAACAGCGTGTGGTGGCGTGCTGATGCACAACGCGAACCGCTTACCCTTACAGCACTCACTCACTGCAATAAAGTACCAACAATCCATTACCGAAGTGGGCAGTCACTTACTCGCCAATGCCGAGCGCTGTTTACGCAGCATCAATAAGATCTCTCATATATTCAAAGCTGAATGGCTAGAAGAAAGCAACCGAATCTCTGGACTATGCGAATTTGATTTAGACAGCTTGCGCTACGAATACCCAAGCGAGCTGATTCCTCAAGGTGAGACACCCATGAGTTATCTACGCATGTTAGTCGAGAAAGGAAAACGAGCTCGCTTCCCGCAAGGCGTGCCTAACAACATTCAACAAATCATAGAGAAAGAGTTGGGGCTAATTGACGAGCTTGACTACCCTTTCTTTTTTCTCACCATCCACGACATCGTCATGTTTGCCAAAAGCCAAGGAATTCTTTACCAAGGTCGAGGTTCAGCGGCTAATTCCGTGGTCTGTTACTGCTTAGAAATCACCTCTGTCGATCCAAGGCAGATCTCAGTGCTATTTGAACGTTTCATCAGTAAAGAGCGCGAGGAGCCGCCCGATATTGATGTCGATTTTGAACACGAACGACGTGAAGAAGTCATCCAATACATCTATCAAAAATACGGTAGAGAACGCGCTGCGCTTGCCGCAACGGTCATTTCTTATCGCTTTAAAAGTGCGGTAAGAGATGTCGGTAAAGCATTAGGGCTACAAGAAACCCAGCTCGACTACTTCATCAAGAACACCAACCGTAGGGACAAAAGCCTAGGTTGGCAGGCTCAGTTAACTCAATTGGGACTGCAACCTGATTCTTTGAAGGGGCAACAATTTATCCACTTGGTGAATGAGATCATCGGCTTTCCACGTCACCTATCTCAACACGTTGGTGGCTTTGTCATATCTTCAGGGCCTTTGTATGAACTGGTTCCCGTCGAGAATGCCGCGATGCACGAACGAACCATAATTCAATGGGATAAGGATGATCTAGAAACCTTGGGACTGCTTAAAGTCGATGTGCTTGCTCTGGGTATGCTCTCTGCGATTCGTAAATGTTTTGACCTTATCAAACACTTATATGGACGTTCCCTGTCTATCGCTGAGATCACTCGTCTTAAGGATGATCCTCAGGTTTACGGCATGATACAGCGAGCAGACACCGTCGGGATCTTCCAAATAGAGTCACGTGCGCAAATGAGCATGCTGCCAAGGCTCAAACCAAGGACTTATTACGACTTGGTGATTCAAATTGCTATCGTACGTCCTGGGCCTATTCAAGGCGATATGGTTCACCCATTCTTAAAGCGTCGAGATGGTATTGAGCCAATCAGTTATCCATCTAAAGACGTGGAGTCGGTACTGTCGCGCACCTTGGGTGTACCGATATTCCAAGAGCAAGTGATTAAACTCGCGATGGTGGCTGCAGGATTCACAGGTGGAGAGGCGGATCAGCTCAGACGCGCCATGGCTGCTTGGAAGAAAAATGGCAACGTCTTTAAGTTTAAAAATAAGCTCATCGAAGGAATGCAAAAACGCGGCTATGAGACAGAGTTTGCTGAGCAGATCTTTAAACAGATATGCGGCTTTGGCGAATACGGTTTTCCAGAAAGCCATTCTGCTTCGTTTGCGGTGCTAGCCTATTGCTCAGCTTGGTTGAAATGCTACTACCCAGAATGCTTCTATGCTTCCTTGCTCAATAGCCAACCTATGGGGTTTTATAGCCCATCACAGTTGGTACAAGACGCACAACGACACAATGTGGTAGTTCTTCCGGTATGTGTGAACGCCTCACAAGACAACCACACTGTCATCGCTCATCAGAATGGTTTAGCGATTCGCTTAGGGCTGCGACAAATCAAAGGATTCAGCGAACATGGGATTCAAAGCGTGCTCGCCAATCGTCCACAATCCGGTTATCGCCACCCTAGCCAGGTGAAACAGTTATCGATGAATAAGAAAGATATCGAGCTACTGGCATCGGCCAATGCGCTACATAACGTATCGGGAGACCGCTTCCAGACTCGCTGGACAATCATGGACTCCGCTTCTGATTTACCTCTGTTTATCCAAGTCTATGACGATGTTGGGGATGGACATGACGAACATGCACTGCACAAACCCAATGAGATGCAAGATCTACTCGAAGACTTCACCAGTGTCGGAATTTCATTGAACAAACACCCAATCACTTTGCTAGAAGAAGCGGGACGATTAGGTCGATTCACACACATGAAGGATTTAATACAGCAAAGACACAAATCTATGGTCACGGTTGTTGGATTAGTCACAGGAAAACAAGCTCCCGGAACCGCGGCAGGTGTTACCTTTGTTACATTAGAAGATAACACGGGCAATATTAATGTCGTGGTATGGGGAGCAACCGCGCGCTCTCAACAGCAAGCTTATCTGACAGCCAAAGCGTTAAAAGTACAAGGAATATTAGAAAAGGAAGGCGAAGTTGTGCATGTTATAGCGGGTAAACTCATCGATATTACCGATGACATTATTGGTTTGAACACCAAATCCCGAGATTTTCATTAACGAATCAAGTTGCCCTCTAAGAAACGCTAGAAACGAAAAAGGGAAGCATCCGCTTCCCTTAAATTCAAGTTGTTGAGTTATACCTCAACGTCCGCTTCCGTACGTCTTTTCTTAAATTCCCTATACAGTAATAAGCTCAAAGTCATGACGACTTTAGACGTTAACCATATCATTCAGAGGAACTACCTTAGATTGTGCATGAAAAGTTACGTTAGTAGTTGAGCATATTTTGTTAAAAAACATGCTGTATCAAATACTAGCAAACGTTTTCGCCAAGGTCATTCGAAACAAACCGTACAGCTGCATTAATTACAAAATCTGACGCATTCGCTCTTGAGTCACTTCAACTAAGAGGTCTGGTTGGAATTTAGAAATAAAGCGATTACACCCTACTTTCTCAACCATGGCTTCATTGAAACTACCACTTAATGAAGTATTTAGCGTAATAAACAAGTCATGCATTCGAGGATCAGTTCGAACTTCATGAGTCAGTTTGTAGCCATCCATTTCTGGCATTTCGGCATCGGTGATCATCAACAGTATTTCTTGATTGATGTCTTTGCCTTCATCACACCACTTCTTAAGTAAAGTCAGTGCTTCTAAGCCGTCACAACATTCGATAATGTTCAAACCAAGTTGCGACAAGGTGCCTTTGATCTGGTTGCGTGCTGTTGAAGAGTCATCCACGATAAGCACATTACGGCCAACCATTTCATTCGCTAACTGCTGATCTAGAACACCGTCAGAAATCGACACATCGTAGTCGATGATCTCCGCTAACACCTTTTCAACATCGATGATCTCAACGATTTTGTGCTGCTCTTCTTCTTGGATATGCGTGATAGCAGTTAAATAGTTTGCTCGACCCGTAGTCTTTGGTGGCGGTTGGATTTCTGTCCATGTCGTATTCACGATATTGCGAACTTGTCCAACCAAGAAGCCTTGTACGGTTCGGTTGTATTCGGTAATGATCAAGTTGTTTTCTTGAGTCTCATCACGTGATGGTGGGAAACCAATCGCACTGCGTAAGTCAATCACAGGTACAGATTCACCACGTAAAGAAGCAACACCCGTAATATGATGGTGAGAGCCTGGCAAGCGAGTGAGTACAGGCACTTTTAAGACTTCTTTCACTTTAAATACGTTAATCGCAAATAGTTGGCGACTATTTAAGCTAAATAACAAGAGTTCCAGACGGTTTTCACCGACGAGTTTAGTTCTCTGATCAACAGAATTTAAAACGCCAGACATACAACACCTTAGTGACAAATAATAACTGTGGCTACAATAGCCTAATTCGATAGGTTAAAGCAAAGCGCAAATACACAGATGCTTAAACTAAGTACAACAAATGCTGTTATACATAGTTTAAGTGCATGGAAAGGGTTAAAGGAAGGCTAAAAACGATAAAAAAAGGGTTAGCCTTCAATCACTTTCATTAACAATTGGCCATCATATAAAGCTTGTTTAACAAGCGCAGCACCTGGCATGGTGGCTTGTTTATAGAATCGAGATTCCACCAGCTCTAAATCTTGATGGTAAACCGATAAACTCTGCTCTTCGATACACTTTTGAATCGCAGGATACAACACGCTTTTAGCCTGATTGATAACACCACCTATCAAAATTTTCTCAGGATTGAACAGGTTGATCACAATCGCTATCGCGGCACCTAAGTAACGACCTAACTGCTCAATCACTTCAACAGCCAGTGGATCACCATCAGCAGCAGCAGCGCAGATCTGTTCAATTGTGACATCTTCAAACGCCGTTAGTGATGATGCCTCGCCATTAGCCAGTCTTTCTTTGACTTGCTCACGGAGAGCCTGTGAACTCGCAACCGTTTCTAAACAGCCATGATTACCACAATGACAAAGCTTGCCTTGTCTATCGATCTGAATATGACCCAGCTCACCGATGTTACCGTGGCGACCTTGCAATACTCGGCCGTCGAGAATGATCCCTGCGCCTACTCCGTGGTGAATCGAGATCAAAACGGAGTTATCGTTATCTTGAGAGTGACCAAACAGCTTCTCTGCTAATGCCCACGCTCGGGTATCATTGGCAATAAAGACAGGTAGACCTGTTTCTTTGTAGATCTCAGGACCCAACGCTAAGTTTTTAACGTTGTAGTGTGGCATCTGCAACACAATCCCCTGCTCAGAATTCACAAGCCCCGGTAGCGTAACCGCAATACTTGTTACCCTATCGAGTTGCTCGGCATAAGTTTGGAAAAACTCATCAATTTCATGCAGAAGACGCGCAAGTACATCGTCTTGGTCACGTTCATGAATATCAATCTTAGTATCGATAAGTACATCGCCGCCCAATTCATGGAGCGCGATCGTTAAGTATCCGCGACCAAGACGCATCGACAGAAACTGCCAACCTTCGTTATTGGTTTGCAGACCGACAGCAGGACGCCCACGAGTCGTGGCTTCTTGAACCGTCGTTTCGTGAATAAGGTGAGCTTCAATGAGTTCACGGGTAATTTTAGTAATACTCGCCGGGGCCAACTCACTTTGCTTGGACAGATCGATACGAGAAATAGGACCTTTAAGGTCAATTAGTTTATATACACGACCAGCATTGACCTGTTTGATATGATCAATATGGCCCGGTTGAGCCATGTACATTTTACGCTCCAGAAATCATCAACGCGGTAATTTTTTTACTTTGCGAAGTAATTGTGAAGTCACTTGGTATATCGCCGTGACCCGTATCACGTATATACATGAATCTTTGTGTATCTAGTCAAATAGTTCGAGAAAAATTAGTACCTACATCGATAAATTGAGACTTAATTTTCTCAATGAAACATCGTTATTGAGCCCTGAATTCAATAATTGGATACAAATAAAGAAATATCCTTCTAGCTCCCAATAAATAATCAATTAATGCATATACTTAATTAAGGCGCGTTGACCTTTCGTGGTTAAATTTTGTTTGAGATAAAAGCGTTTTAATCGCGGCGAGGGAGAAGTAGCCTAGTCATTCTAAGCA
>NZ_JBFSTC010000137.1:0-8465 GCF_041466605.1 Vibrio sp. 10N.247.310.17
ATCGTTCAACTGATCAGGAAAATGCTTAAATGATCAGTGTTAGCTCAATGAGCGGGTTTTTAAAACTTAAAGAGTACTTAATTCAAAGAATTATAGTACGTCTACAGCGTTAAGGTCAGCGAATGCTTTCTCAAGACGAGTAACCATTGAAGACTGAGCAGCACGTAGCCATACGCGTGGATCGTAGTACTTCTTGTTTGGCGCAGCTTCGCCAGTTGGGTTACCGATTTGACCTTGTAGGAAATCGAAGTTATCAGCAGAGTACTGACGGATACCATCCCAAGTTGCCCACTGTGTATCAGTATCGATGTTCATTTTGATAACACCGTAGCCGATAGACTCTTGGATTTCTGCTTCAGAAGAACCAGAACCACCGTGGAATACGAAGTTTAGAGCGTTAGGTGCAATACCGAACTTCTCTGCACAGTATGCTTGAGAGTCACGTAGGATAGTTGGAGTAAGTACAACGTTACCAGCTTGGTAAACACCGTGTACGTTACCGAAAGATGCAGCGATAGTGAAACGTGGGCTAACAGCCATTAGCTTCTCGTATGCGTATGCTACGTCTTCTGGAGAAGTGTAAAGCTCAGATGCGTCCATATCAGAGTTATCAACGCCGTCTTCTTCACCACCAGTACAACCAAGTTCGATCTCGATTGTCATGTCCATTTTAGCCATGCGAGCTAGGTAAGTAGCACATGTTTCGATGTTCTCTTCTAGAGACTCTTCAGAAAGGTCTAGCATGTGAGAAGAGAATAGAGGCTTACCAGTTTGTGCGAAGAACTCTTCACCAGCGTCTAGTAGACCGTCGATCCATGGTAGAAGTTTCTTAGCAGCGTGGTCAGTATGCAGGATAACTGGAACACCGTAAGACTCAGCGACAGCGTGTACGTATTTTGCACCAGCTACAGCACCAAGAACTTGTGCGCCTTGACCTTCAAGTTTAACGCCTTTACCTGCGAAGAATGCAGCGCCGCCGTTAGAGAACTGAACAACAACTGGAGACTTAACTTTAGCAGCCGCTTCTAGTACTGCGTTAATAGAGTCAGTACCAACAACGTTTACTGCAGGAAGAGCAAATTTGTTTTCTTTTGCTACTTCAAATACTTTCTGTACGTCATCGCCAGAAATTACACCAGGTTTTACAAAATCGAAGATCTTAGACATGGAAATAGTCCTATTTATTCTATTCGTTTTAAGATAAAAAACTTAAGTTTAAAAATTTGCAATCGTTTGCTCACAACTTCCGCTATTCTAGCAAATAAGTGTGATATGCAGCAAACGTTAAAAGGCGAGATTCGTATCTCGCCTTTCTAAATCAATTACGCTTTAGCACGCTCTTCAAGCATAGCTACTGCAGGAAGTACTTTACCTTCAACAAACTCAAGGAAAGCGCCGCCACCAGTAGAGATGTAAGAAACATCTGCTTTGATACCGAACTTGTCGATAGCCGCTAGCGTGTCACCACCGCCTGCTACTGAGAAACCTTCAGAGTCAGCGATTGCTTTAGAGATACCAGCTGTACCCGCTTCGAAGTTCTTGAATTCGAAGACGCCTACAGGGCCATTCCAAAGAATCGTTTTCGCGTTGCCGATGATTTCAGCTAGAGCAGCAGTTGAATCTGGACCAAGGTCGAAGATCATGTCGTCGTCTTGAACTTCAGAAACGTGCTTGATTTCAGCTTCTGCGTTTTCGTCGAATGCTTTAGCACATGCAACGTCAGTCGCTACAGGGATAGCACACTCTTTCATTAGTTTCTGAGCCGTTTCAACTAGGTCAGCTTCGTATAGAGACTTACCTACGTTGTGGCCTTCAGCAGCGATGAACGTGTTCGCGATACCACCGCCAACAACAAGTTGGTCAGCGATTTTAGAAAGAGATTCTAGAACGGTAAGTTTAGTAGAAACTTTAGAACCACCAACGATAGCCACTAGCGGGCGAGCTGGGTTGTCCATTGCTTTGCCAAGCGCTTCAAGCTCAGCAGCTAGAAGAGGACCAGCACATGCTACAGGAGCGTAAGTACCCACACCGTGTGTAGACGCTTGAGCACGGTGAGCTGTACCGAATGCATCCATTACGAAGATGTCACATAGTGCTGCGTATTGCTTAGAAAGAGCTTCTTCGTTCTTCTTCTCGCCTTTGTTAAAGCGAACGTTTTCAAGAACAGTTAGTTCACCAGCGTTTAGCTCAAGACCATTTACGTAATCTTTCGCTAGTTTAACGTCACAGTCTAGTGCGTCGTTTAGGTAGTTAACTACAGGAGCTAGAGAGAACTCTTCGTTGTACTCGCCTTCAGTAGGACGACCAAGGTGAGAAGTAACCATAACTTTTGCGCCAGCTTCTAGGCAAAGTTTGATAGTTGGTAGAGATGCTAGGATACGTGCATCTGAAGTTACTTTACCGTCTTTTACTGGTACGTTTAGGTCAGCACGGATGAATACGCGTTTACCTGCAAGTTCCAGGTCAGTCATCTTGATCACAGACATGATTTGTCCTCTCAAATTTAAATAAAAATAAAGTTTTGGAAACTCAGCAACCCTGCTAAGCCTATAAATTATTCAACTGGTAATGCTTTAACTGCTAATAATATGTGGACACTTAGTATTTATTTCAAGCTAAAAAATAAATAATCCACACATTTGCTTCTAGGTCTTACTTCTTGCCTTCTGAAGCTTGCATTGCAAGAACCGTATCCAGCATTCGGTTCGCAAAGCCCCATTCATTGTCACACCACACCAGCATTTTCACTAAGGTGCCATTGCTCACTCGAGTTTGTGAACCATCAACGATTGCGCTATGGGGATCGTGATTAAAGTCGATGGAAACGAGCGGCGCTTCAGTATAGTCAACTATATTGTGTAATGTACACTGGGAAGCATTAACAATGGTTTGATTTACGTCATTAACTTTCACATTTGTATTAATTGTGACACTTAAATCCATCGCAGTGACGTTTACCGTCGGCACACGCACAGATATCGCTTCGAACTTGTTAGAAAATTTCGGGAAGATTCTTTCAATACCTTTATGCAATTTAGTGTCGACAGGAATGATAGATTGGCTTGCTGCTCGAGTACGACGCAAGTCGCTATGGTATGCATCAATAACTTGCTGATCATTCATTGAAGAGTGAATGGTCGTAATGGTACCTGACTCAATACCAAAGGCATCATCAAGTACTTTAATGATAGGGACAATACAGTTAGTGGTGCATGAACCATTGGAAACGATTCGGTGGTCAGCTTCGATAGTATCGTGATTTACACCATAGATAATGGTGTTATCAAGGTCGTTAGCACCAGGGTGTGAAAACAGTACCTTTTTAGCTCCAGCAGCGATGTGCGCTAGGCCATCATCTCGGCAACCGTAAACACCGGTACAATCGAGAACAATATCGACTTCAAGATCACGCCAAGGCAACAGTTCAATATCAGCCAGGTGTAAGATACGAATGGTATCAAACTCGCCTTTATCTTCAGCACCAATGCCATGATGAACATAAATGTGCTCTTGATCATTAGAGATTTTCTTGCCGAAGCGGCCGTGACTGGTGTCGTACTGTAATAGGTGAGCCATAGCATCAGGCTGAGCAAGCTCATTGACCGCTACTACTTTAATTTGTTGGCTTTTGCCACTTTCATAGACAGCGCGCAATACATTACGCCCTATTCGTCCAAATCCGTTTATCGCGACTTTTAGCATAGTTCCGTACATCTAACCAAAATTTCGTGCAACAGATGATAACTGAATCCTACTCAAAGCGCATTAGTTGAATACTAAAGCTGTCATAACTTCAAAACTTTAAATATAAATAGACGCCACCAACCATAACGTTGATAGCGTTACTATTTATGTATAAGAGACAACAAGCTTGTTGCCATCAGCTTTATCGGAAGTAGCCCGTACTTTTAACTTGGGTTAGTTGATAGTGCACTTGGTGACTCACCAGTTCTTTCCCTCATAAGATCAGCCACAAATTGAGCTCTTGAGCCCAAAATAATTTGCAGGCCACTTGAACCTACTTTTATGACCCCCATAGCACCTAGGTCTTTGATTCCTTGTTCATTCACAAGAGCCTGATCTTTAATCTGTAAACGCAATCTCGTAATACATGCTCCTATCGAAGTAATGTTAGCGGCACCACCAATCAAGATTGTGATTTCACTAGCTAAATCTTCATTGTCCAAAGTGATCGCCTTACTTTGAGTATCCTCACGTCCTACTGTTTTCAAATTGAACTTTCGAATAGCAAAACGGAAAACCGTGTAATAAATAGCGGCCATGGTTAGACCCCAAAGAATCACATTGATCCAGTTAGTTTTGAACCCATCCATCGCGGGAAGAACACCAAAAGACACGAAATCAATAATGCCGGCTGAGAAGGTTTTACCAATATGAACATCCAACGCATAAGTCACCGCGTAAGACACCCCTGCCATGATTGCAGAAAAAACATAAAGTAAAGGTGCGACAAAGATAAAAGCAAATTCAACGGGTTCTGTTATACCTGTAACAAACGAAGTAAGAGCAGCAGAGCCTAAAATACCTGCTGCAATTTTTTTATTTTTATCATTCGCTTCATGATACATAGCTAAACATGCAGCAGGGAAAGCAAACATGTAGATAGCAAAATTACCCGATAGGAATTTTCCTGCTTCTTGGTATTCACTGGTTGAGAACGTTTTTACTCCGTCTTCAAGCATTTTAAACCAAATGGTATGATCGCCATTTACAATGGTCCCCGCGGCAGTTGTGTACTCACCGAAAGAAAACCAATAAGGGCTATAAAAAATATGATGGAGACCAACTGGAATTAAAGCGCGCTCCATAAATCCGTAGATGAAAGTTGATACGTACATGTTTCCGCCATTCGCCATATGCGATAGCGCGTCAATACCTGATTGAATATATGACCAAATATGGGGTAAAACTAAACCAATTAGGAATGCAGAAAACGCAGTCACAATCGGTACAAAGCGTTTACCGGCAAAGAAACCAAGGAAATCAGGCAGCTTAGTATCATAGAAACGTTGATACATAACGGCTGCGAGGATACCTGCAATGAGTCCGCCAAAGACACCTGTTTGCAATGAAGGAATACCCATCACCATTGCATAACGGCCACCTCCCATCGCCATCTCAGGTGTAATGCCGAGCGCCACCCCCATTGTCGCATTCATCACGACCATGGCGACAATCGCGGCTAAAGCGGCAATCCCTGACTCCTTAGTCAAACCAACCGCGGCTCCTACCGCAAACAGTAAGGCTAAGTTATCAAATATAACGCCACCAGCACGCATCATTAGGGGAATGTCGAGCTTAGCACCGAAGGCAAGTAATAACCCCGCTGCGGGTAATATAGATATGGGCAACATCAATGCTTTACCAATTAAGGAAAGCTTAGATAAGCCGCTTTTAAAACTATCTAGCATAATAAAGTCCTTTAATATCGTTAGAATACCAACGAACTTTATCAAGCTAATTGAATCTCAAGGTTACAAATAGCAAGTAGTTTGTAACTCGTTTTTTACAATAGACCTAGGCTGGAAAATGTCGAAGGTACATAGTAATTTCTAGCTAGACATTTAAAGTCAAAAGAAGAACAAGAAGCTAACGAAACACCTCATTATTAATAGCATGTAGGTGTCCAATAAGTGTTTCCGCTGAAATGGAAGAGTCCATAAAGTAGCGATATAACTCGTTGGATACCGCATTCTGAAGAACAGGGTTAACAGCCATTGAATCGGTCAAGCTTGGCATAGCTGTACCTTCAGAACTCGCATGAATGTAATCTTGATAAGATTGCTGTTGGCATCGTGATAATTCATTCACAGGTATATTTGCTTGAGCAGGTATTGAACCTTTCTTTTTACTGAAGTCTAAAAGAAATTGGGGAGAAGATAACGAGGTCATTACCGATACCATATTATGATCTTCACCCGTTACTTTTGTAAAAAATGCCAAGCTATCAACATTGTAGATAAAACCTTTTTCCGTAGAAGGGAACGCTCGACATTCTATGTAATCTGGAATTTCACCTTCTGCACTAATAAACATCTCTCCCAGAGCCCAATCACCTGTAAATTGAAAGGCAAACTCCCCTTCAAGCAAAGATTTTGTCCCCTGATCCCAACTAATACTCGGTAAATCACTACCTACAATATTAGCCAGAGAGCGAAAGCGCTTAAGCGCCTCAAGTGTTTTATCGCTATTTAATGCGTCAGGGTCTAAATCCACAAATGCCTGTCGATAATAATTTGCTCCACCTACTCCGAATGCAATATTTTCAAAAACTTGCACAATTTGCCAAGAGTCTTCTCCCAAAGCCAAAGGATTAACCCCCTTACTTTTCAGCGTAGTTAATGCTAACAGTAACGAGTCCCACGTCTGAGGTGATGAAAGTTGATGCTGATTTAGTACCTTTTTATTTATCCACATCCAATTTAATCGATGGATATTCAAAGGTATGGCGACAAAATTCCCGTCATATTGGTGAATGGCTTTAATATCAGGATACAGCGACTGATCCCACCTCTGCGATTCTGCGACTTCATTGACATCATTTAAAAAACCTAACGCCGCCCATGACTGAATAGCCGGACCTTCCATAAGAGCAATATCAGGGGAATACCCGGCAATAGCTCTGGCTTGAAGAATCGCTTTGGCAGGTGCACCACCACCGCCACTGATTGGTTCACTTTTTAATGTATAAGGCAGAGATTCAAATTGCTTCTCGATGACCGACCACGCTTTTTCTTCTCCAGCAGCCGTCCACCAATGCAGCATTTCAACAGAGGGGGAAGAAAACGCGGGGTTCGTCGATAACAAAAGACTTAACAGTAACCATTTTTTCATAGGGCATTCACCAAAATAATGTCCACCTCAAGCCCACCTTCTGGTGAATTAGATAACTGAACGTCCCCACCGTGTGCCCTTGCGATACTACGAGCAATTGCTAGTCCCAAACCTGAACCTTCAATGCCTGTATCATTGTCTCTAAAGTAAGGTTCAAAGACTTTTTCTAACATATCTTCTTTGATTCCTTTTCCTGCATCACGCAGCACGATTTGAATAGAATCAGAGTGAGAAAACATACTGATGTCGACCGTATTTCCATATTTAACGCCATTATCAACTAAGTTGAATAAACAACGTTTGATTGCTAGTGGCTTGCCATAAAGCTCAATCCTTGGCAGAGCTATCAGGCTTACGCATACTCCATTTTTGTTATGAACAGCCGCGCATTGTTCAAGGATATCGTTAATATCAATCCACTCTAACTCTTCGTGGATGTCATTCTCTCGCATATATTGCAAAGCCCCGTTCAACATCATATCGACTTCGTTCAATAGCTTTTCAAACCTTAACTTTGTTTGCTCATCATCCATCATTTCAGTTCGTAACTTTAAACAGGCTAATGGTGTTTTAATATCATGGGATATCGCATTAAAAAACATATCTCTATCCCGCAAATACGATTTGATTCGACGGTTCATTTTGTTGAAAGCATGAATAGCCGCTCTGGTTTCTGAGCTGCCTTCTTCTTTGATTTCTTCAATCTGCATTTGCGACCCCATAAGAGTGGCAGAGCGTGCTAAAGAACGAAAAGGACGAATTTCCTTCTGTAAGACAACATAAGAAACCCCCATCAGCATGAAGGTAACAATAAGAAGAAATATGACTTGTCTGCTATCAATAAAACTATCGGTCAAACTATCAAAAGACAGCGGTAGAACAGTGGCTAAATAGAGCCATTCATTCTCTGAAAACTCCACCTGAATCACAGCAATAGGCAAATCCAATTTACCTAATACCAAACTGTAGTCTTTCCACAACGCCGGAAGTTCATAAAGCTTGATACCAGAGTTAAACACCCGTAAATCTTCTCGCTTAGTTAAAGTGACATGTACTTTGCGTGAATCTCTAAGTTGCTGATTCAAAAGTTCAGACGCTTGTACTTCCATCTGAGGAACCAATGAGTAATCAGATAAAGAAGTGATAGGAAGTTTATGGTTATTTATGGATATGAAAAACCTTGTTCCTCCTATATTTCGTAGCTGTTCCAACACCAAGTGACGGTAATTAATGGGTAAGCCAGAGAAGTAATTAATAGTATCTGCTGCAGCTGATGATATAGCTGTCATGGCGTGGCTAGCTGACTCTTTTTTTGATGCTGATGTTGCCGTAAACCATACCGCACCTGCCAGTATTTCAGCCATGAGAATAACCATGAACATAGACAAGGTGATACGAGCAACCATTGATTGGAGTATGTTTTTTTTCAAAATTTAATACGATTAATATGTGAATCGATCACTAACATGTAGCCGCGATGCCTTACCGTCATAATCGTGTTGCGGTCATCGTCTCTTAATTGCTTTCTTAACCGGCTAATTTGTACATCAATACCTTGATCCGCACCAGAAGTTTTGGACACTGAGTTAAGTGAGTACAATCACTAACGA
>NZ_JBFSTC010000138.1:0-8409 GCF_041466605.1 Vibrio sp. 10N.247.310.17
TTATCGCCCAAACTGGTTAAATTTTAACAGTGACAACTATCCTGCCAGAGGGGGGAACTTGCAAATTGATACCGGTTGTTAAACTGGTAGGACTGTCCATTTTTTCGTTGTTTTGACCAATATTTACGGTACTGAAACGAACAAAGTAACTTTGGGAAGTTTCGAGTTGGCGGTTTCCCAACCATTGTATACGGAATACTTGACGTTCACCGGGTGCCAACATAGCGGCAGGTGGAAACACAAACATCACCTCACTCGATAGATCTGATGTTTGGAACGTACCATCAGGTAAGAATTTCAAACGACGAACGTTAGCTTCAAGTGGGAGATCCCGCGTCGAGTTGTTAGTCACAACCAGTTGCGATGTTGCCCTGTGATCGGTATTGAGTTCAATGACGGTTGGAAACAGTGTTATGCCAAGCGCTTGTGCACACAGAAAACAAGAAATGAACCCACCAAAAATATAACGTCTCATTGCTACTGATCCTGCTCGATTTCAATCGATAGCGTCTCTACATTGTAATTTTCAAGTGGCTGCATTTCGAAAAAACGAGTGGAATAGGGAAGAACTAAAGTTCCTGGAATACGTTTGGCGATTTCTACGCCTTTTAAATAGGTTGATTTTTTGCCGTCAGAAATTTTCCATGTCGTATTGGTTAACCGACCATAACTATTACCGCTGTTCAGTACTTCAAGGACCCATTTGTTATTCTTGTTATTTGGTTCGATACTTTTAATTTCTAGTTGAGCGGCCGTGTTCTGAGGTCGCACGTTGATAAGCGTATTAAACTGAAGTAACAGACTCACTTGCCCTTGGTTGCTACTTGCTCTTTGAACTTTCACTTGCTTAACAGCAATACGAAAAGCTTTTGACTCTGTAATGGACGGATCGCCTAAATATCGGACCATAATAGATTGCGAACGTCCAGGCTCTATAATTGCAGTTACTGGAATCACTAATAGCTCGTCATCTGCAGGCGTCGTGGTCTCTTTTCCGTATTCATTCATAGTCATAAATACTGGAGACAGTTCGACTGTGAGTGGTTCGGTAGACGAATTCTCAACCCTCATTGTCATTTGAGCTCTTTTACCAAGTGGCGTCATCTCCATAGACATCGGCTCTACTTTGAACGCATGAGCTGACAAACAAGTGAGTGACAATAATAAGAGAACAGTCCATTTATGCATGATCCATTTATACATCGCGATGAGCTCCAAATTAAACTAGAGTCGTAATACAACTGAGGTTAAGTTTTAATACAACAAAGGCTTAGATGAAGTTGGAGGCCAAATAATAGCCCCCGACTTATTCAACCTCTAATTTGAGGTGATATTTACGGTTAACGTATCTGAATAACCACCTGCCCATGGGGAGGTTTCTGTTGTCACAATATCAATGGACGCGGCAACACCAGTCGCCAATACTCCTGAACCACCATAAGAGTTACTGATTGAAACGTCATTTAGGCCTGGGCCTCCTGGCGCATTAAGCGTGAAAGGAGCTAAGCCTGAAGGGTTAAATGTTGCTTCGTATGTAAGAGCGTAGTCTTCGCTATCATCGGACTCTAGACCACCCTCAGCACTCGTCAGTGTTACAGTTGCACCATCGACGTCATTACACTTCATGTTAAGGCCACTAACAGAAAGGTTTTGAATTTGAGATACATTACCAAAGTCCATCAGTTGTGTTGAAAGACCAGTAACTTCACATACAGGTGAAACAAAACCAACTAGTTGGACATCACCAGGAGCGGCTTGAACTTGAGCACCAAAAATAGCTGTGACTGTTGCTGCGTAGAGTGTTAGCTTTTTCATTAGAAATTCCTTTATCTTAAATGATTGGCTCGAATACTGCTGAGCGTATGTTGTTCTGCAGATACATTGCAGAGCTTTTACTTGGTCACGCTATGAATCGAAGGGTAAACTTCGATCTCAATAACGTCTTGATAATAACCCGCGAAACGCAAGCTATTTTCGAGTGCTACCCTAAGGCTCCCCTGTTGAGAGAAAGGAATAACACCAGAACTGTTTATCATTACTGGTGAAGTAAGTTGGCTGCTGTGCCTACTTTCATAAAGACGAAGCTCGTCTATTTGTAATGACAGATTATAACTTTCAATAATATCAACCCCTTGGTGCTGATATTTTAAGCCTCCATATTTTGAATTAATCGTTATACCCAACGGACGGTTACAATACATATTAAAAGGCAATAGTTGCACATCACGGTGTTCCGTAAAATTCATGACATTGCCAGAAAAGAAATTTATTTCGCATCGATCTTTGATCTGACCGTTAATTCCTAACGTTAAGGTGTTAGCACTGGTGTAGAATGAAAGTGACAGACTAAAAATTAACGTTGAGACGATGAAGTTGTGAACAATTCCGAATAATCTAATCATCATTTCACCTCTCATTGATTGAATGTAACCTGTTGCTTAACTTTCAAAACTATAAGTGCTTTAAAAAATGGTGAAGTAGTAAAAAAAGTTTATTATTTAGACGAAGTATGAGTTTTAGTATGAGTTTAAGGTAAGGTATAGAGAGTACATTTTTAAATAATAATTTTATTTTCAATTAGATAGGGAGTTTTTGACCCACAGTTATATTTACGAGTGAATTTTTCTTAATTGATAAAATTAGAACTATGGTCTACGGCGTGATTTTTGGTGAATTTTCCGTGGATTATTCTTCCAGGGATATTTTGTTTTTAGTTTTATTCACTGGTTTATAATTTGAATGTAACGAATATTAATGATAATAGTGAACCATAGCTATCTATATTGGTTGGTGATTTTCTATTTAAATTAGCCTCTTACGAAGATTTTTTAGAATTGATGTGTTTTGTTTCTAAATATCGTACGTGTGGTAAATAAAAATGAAATTATTACTACTAAATTATTTGACTTTATCTGGCATGAAAAATTTCATATAACAAATGAAAGTCGAAATTTAACGATAAGTGAATACTTAAACGCAGGTTTAATACATAGAAGGTATTCACATAGGCCAAAACAAGATTGCGTTCTGTTGCAGTTAATTTAGTTGAGTCTATTAGGCAGATTAGTCGGTATAGGTATAGGTATAGGTGAGGTGGCTATTTTTCGGTGGAAGAGGTGAATGATTTTTTTTAAAAGACTAAAGCTTCGTAAGGGAAGCTTTAGTCTTAATTGCTTTAATGCGAATCTTGTTCAGCGTTAAAGCGCATTTTCCAACTTAGTTAGGAAAGTCGCGATGTCTTCTGAACTGATATCTCTATGAGTAACGAAACGTACAGGGTTACCTGGTGACATAGTAATACCTTGCTCTCCTAACTCCCGTGCGATGCGGTTAATATCAACCGACTGGTCTAACTTCGCAAACACAATATTAGTCTGAATGAAATCAGGGTTAACAGAGAAACCTTCTAACTTGCTTAAACCAATCGCTAGTTTTTTTGCGTTTTCATGGTCTACTTTAAGTTGAGCCACGTTCTCCGTGATCGCCATTTTACCTGCTGCAGCAAGAATACCAGCCTGACGCATACCGCCACCGACCATTTTACGCAGTCGACGAGCTTTAGCGATGTACGCTTTGCTACCAAGAAGTAGAGAGCCAATCGGAGCCCCCAAACCTTTTGATAAACAAATTGTCATCGAATCGAAGTATTGTGCGATCTCTTTGATGTGTACATCCAGCGCTGCTGCTGCATTATAGACACGCGCACCATCTAGGTGCATTTGCAGACCGTGTTGGTTTACGAATTCGCGTGCTTCCGCTAGGTAAGACATTGGCAGTACTTTACCATTGATCGTGTTTTCTAAACTAAGAAGCTTAGTACGAGCAAAGTGGCTGTCGTCTGGCTTAATCGCCGCGGCAAGCTTTTTAAAGTCTAGTGTGCCGTCTGCGTTGTTCTCAATGGGTTGAGGTTGAATCGAGCCTAATACTGCAGCACCGCCGGCTTCATACTTATAGTTATGCGCTTGTTGGCCGCAAAGGTATTCGTCACCACGCTCACAGTGTGCCATTAAACCAAGTAGGTTGGCCTGTGTGCCGGAAGAAGTGAACATAGCTGCTTCAAAGCCGGTTTCATTGGCTGCCCACTGTTCCAATTCGTTTACGGTTGGGTCATCGCCATAAACATCATCGCCCACTTCTGCATTTGCCATTACTTCACGCATAGCTTGCGAAGGTTTAGTTACGGTATCAGAACGAAAGTCCATGCTTCTCTCCTAGAGTACTTTAGGTAGTCATATAATTGGCTATAGATAACCACATAGTTGGGCTTTGCTTAAACAAGCTATAGTTTTTGTATCGGTGATTTCATCGTGTCGTATTTTGTTGTGCAGCTCTTCTAAGCTCAGCTCTATCACTTCTATGACTTCATCTTCATCACATTCAAAGCGGGTAGTAAGGCTTAAATTTTTTGCGATGAACAAGTGTTGGATCTCATCACAGAAGCCAGCTAAAGGGGTAACTTGTCCTAAGCTCTGAAAATAAGTTGCACTGTAACCAGTTTCTTCTTCCAGTTCGCGTTGTGCACATTGAAGAGGTGTCTCATCAATTTCCATCGTGCCAGCGGGGAGTTCCAAAAGCCATTTCTTAAGAGAAGGACGAAACTGGTTAATGAGGATGATTTTTCCAGACGAAGTGATAGGAAGAATAACAGCCGCGCCGGGGTGGTTTATTGTTGTATGTTTTACCACGACGTTCGTAGGGAGCGTCACGTTCTCTTCTATAAGAGAAATACTTTTCCATTGATGGATAACTTTACTCATGCAATCTGGCCACTTTCCTTGCCAATTTTTCTTATAACTGAAGACGTGTACCACCATAACGTCTATGGTGTCGAAAATAAAAGAAAAATTAGGGTTAACAATAGATTTAGTTTCACACCATTCGTGATGCTACTCTCATAATTGGAATCTATGATTGCGCGAAAATTGCAGCTTAACCATCTGATATAAAGGCAACTCAATAATAAAAGATACTTGTAACAAAGTGCTAACAAATGTATAAAAACGTATCTACACTCTCAACTGTTCAAAGATTTTCGGAGTAACGCATGAACCCTTCTATTTCCTCACATGCTGACAAGGCGCTACTCTCTGAAAGAATCAATAAATTAGCGCATGCTCTCTCTGATGGCGTTTATGAAAGAGAAGACACCATTAAGCTTTGTTTACTGGCGGCTCTGGCTGGCGAAAGTGTGTTCCTATTGGGCCCTCCGGGTATCGCAAAAAGCCTTATCGCTAAACGCCTCATCCAGGCTTTTGACAACAGTAGCTACTTCGAATATTTGATGACACGTTTCTCTACTCCTGAGGAAGTGTTCGGCCCACTAAGCATTCAAGAATTAAAAGACAACGGTCGTTACGTAAGGCTGACCGAAGGCTACCTACCAACCGCGCAAGTTGTATTCCTTGATGAGATCTGGAAAGCAGGCCCTGCCATTCTCAATACGTTACTGACTGTGGTTAACGAAAAGACATTTAAAAACGGCGCAGACATTGAGCGTGTGCCGATGCGCTTGTTGGTTTCAGCGTCTAATGAACTTCCTGACGAAGACAGTGGACTAGAAGCACTTTATGACCGAATGTTAGTTCGCGTGTTCGTCAACCGTATTCAAAACAAACAAAACTTCAAATCGATGCTAACGACAGGTACTTCTCAAGAAGCTGTCATTCCCAAAGGGTTAGCGATTACAGACATTGAATATCATCAATGGCAGAAAGAACTCGATAATCTGGAGTTGACGGATAATTCGTTTAACAAGTTATTTGAGCTAAAAACCATGCTTGAAGACACGGTTAAGAAGCAAGGCTCAGCGTCAGAGTCGGATTTGTATGTTTCGGACAGACGCTGGAAGAAAGCGGTTAAACTATTGAAAGCGAGCGCATTTTTCAGTGGCCGTGATAGCGTTAACCCGCTCGATATTATGCTTCTTCAAGATTGTTTGTGGCATAGCCCTGAATCTCGCGATGTGGTTCGTAGCGTTGTAAAAGATTTTGCGTTGAACCGAGCGTTTGATCAGCAAGAGTCTAAATCTCAAATCGAAATGTCTCGTGAAGAGCTAGAAGAGATTCAAGATGATGTTGAATCGACTCTGTCGGTGTCGCTCTCTGTGGAGTCAACCAGTGGCTTACGACGTAAAGACGTTTACCAACATGATATCAAGAACGCGAAAATGTACAGCGTCGGTAGCGCATACAATCTTATTAAATTGGTTATGCTGCAAAGCAATATGTCGGTGTCTGAATCTGAGAAAGGCGATAGTCGTTGGGTGTATGTAGCCAAAGATGATTTTGACCGTGTTCTAAAAGAAGGTCATGGCGACATTTATGGTTACGTAAACGAAAACAAAAATCTATGCCGTTTAAAGCTCGACTTGGATGCATCGAATCAATTAGTGATCAAAGACATTGCTAATCGTTCTGTATTGGTGAGTGTGGTGACTACTGACGGTTTAGATCAAGAACTGTATAACAAGTGGTTGAACGGCGCTGAGAAAGCCCTAGAACAGTTAACTGCAGCTGAATTTAAGTTAAAAAGAGTACGCACTGAATTCCATGACGCATTACCGCATAACTATATTGACCCTGATTTACCGAAAGCGATGGAATCAAGCTTACAGGCGGTAACACAAGAGCTTGAAACGACAAAAGTGAAGAGTAGCAAGATCGCGCAACGCATTAAGTTCATGAGTCAGTACTTTGAGTAAGAGGGGGAGCATATGTTAGGAGCTGACGGCTTAAACCTCGCTTTGATGGTGGCTGACTCTGGTATCATTGATACCGCGATGAATGATCTTATCGCTCGTTCTCAAGTGATGATGGCTGCTGAGAATAAAGGTGTGAAAACATCAGTCAAAAACCACTTAGTTAAATGGCGCGGTAAAGTAAAAAAACGCGTCACTAAAGTGTGTGAAACCGACCGTTTCCAAGAGGAAATCGCACTTTACCAAGAAGTGATTTACTGGGATGAATCTCAGTTTTTTGACGAGATTGATCGCGTTATTAAGAAGCTGGAGTGGCACTCAGCATTTTATCTACAAGCAAGACGTTTGATGGAAAACAATAAAGGTGTTTATAACGCGATGTTTCCACATTACTTTTGTGATCAATGGTACCAATCGCTGTCAGATGCCATCAAACAAGCTCAAGTCACCGAACTCGAAACAAGCAAAGAAAAAGTCTTAGCTGATCTTTATCAGCGCATGGAAACCATGAAAAACATGGACAAAGTGACAGAGTCGGGCGATGAAGGCAGTGTAGGGCGTTTGTGGGACATGGCATCGGCCAAATTAAGCAAAACAGACCTAACCATCATGAAGCGCCACGCTGAGTTTCTGAATAAGCACAAGGGTTTGCAAGAGATCGCAGAAAAACTAGGACGTATGGCTGGTGAGGAAGATGATCCTTCGCTACACAAAGCTCCTGTAGAAGAACTGCAGATGGTTGAAGAGAAAAGCGATGAAGCGGTCGATGATATTGTTGGGATTCACGAAAGTGATGATCTCAACAAGATGCTGCCAAACGAAACCATGTTCCTCGCTTACCCTGAACTTGAGGTTATCTTTTATAAGCACTTGGCCGACAAGCGTTTATTGAGCTATCGTTCGCAAGGTAAATCACGGACATTACGTAAAGTGAAAGCGCAAAAGCCTGATAGCAAGAATATCGATATTGAAAAGGGCCCGTTTGTCGTCTGTGTCGACGCTTCGGGCTCTATGAGTGGTTTCCCTGAGCAGTCAGCTAAAGCAATGGCTTATGCTTTGATGCAAATCGCTCTTGCGGAAGAGAGAGACTGTTACGTGATTCTGTTCTCTTCTGAGCAGATCACCTATGAGTTAACAAGGCAAGATGGCCTGCGTGAAGCGAGTGACTTTTTAAGCTACTCATTCCATGGCGGTACAGATTTAGAACCTGTTCTGATGAAGTCGATTGATTTGATGACGGGTGACAAATACAAGAACGCAGATTTGATCGTGCTTTCTGACTTTATTGCTCCTAAGCAGTCTGATGAAATGATTGCTCAGGTTGAAAAATTGAAAGAGCACAAAAACCGTTTTCATGCGGTTAGTCTTTCGAAATATGGCAACCCACAACTTATGACGATGTTTGACCATTGTTGGGCTTACCATCCAAGCCTAGTCGGTCGTTTTATGAAGAAGTGGTAACGTCGAATTCCTTAATTTGCTCCATTTTGCTGCGTGTTTATTGATTGAAGAGATCGAACATGCAGCAATTTGATTTAAATGTCAGCAAACGGAATTGAAATTCATTTTTTTGTTTGACTATCTCCCCTCGATCCGTAAAGTAGGCACCCGAACACAGCGGTGCTAACGTTTAGTCGGTTCTAACGTGTTGAAAAATGGCGCCTTGGCAGAGTGGCTATGCAGCGGATTGCAAATCCGTGGACCTCGGTTCG
>NZ_JBFSTC010000139.1:0-8360 GCF_041466605.1 Vibrio sp. 10N.247.310.17
CAACGGTATGCTAAGAACAAAAATGCCGTTCACTCTTAAGTGAACGGCATTACTCTCCTTGGGGGCTGTAGATTACCTAACCAAACCGATAACCCCTGCTATTGCACTCCAGCGTGTGAAAACGCATATCGCACTTTATGACCAACAACGCGCGTTGTTTAGTCAGGTAAAAGAGAAAACTCAAGAGATCAATCTCGGTAAGCTAGAAACACTGAACATACTGGGTAGAGCTGCTGAATTTAAAGACAATGAAACAGGCATGCACGTTAAGCGTATGAGTCACTACTGTGAAGTGCTAGCTAAAGCCTTGGGAATGACTGACGAAGATGCCGAGACGTTGCGTGATGCAGCACCAATGCATGATATTGGCAAGATTGGCATTCCCGATAGTGTGCTGCTAAAGCCTGGTAAGTTGGATGCCGGTGAGTGGAATACCATGCAGAAACACGTCGAGTACGGTGTTGAAATTCTTGGTAGGCAGAGTGATTCCAAACTGATGCGTATGGCGATTCAGGTGGCGCAATATCATCATGAGAAATGGGATGGCAGCGGTTACCCAAACCAGATCGCGGGTGAAGAAATTCCTTTGGTAGGAAGAATCGCTGCGGTGGCTGATGTGTTTGATGCCCTGACAGCAGAGCGTCCTTATAAGAAGGCTTGGAGTGTCGATGAGGCACTGAGCTTGTTTGAAGAACAGAAAGGCAAACATTTTGATCCAACTATCGTTGATCTGTTCTTTCTTAAGTTGCCCGAGATTCTTGCGATTAAAGAGGAGTTTAGCGATGAGTGATGGCTTGATGTTGTCACTAAATCGTTTTGTATTATCTCTTATCATTGGCTTATTGGTGTGGTCACTAGTCATTCGCAGTGTAAACGCGGCTGAAGTGACCGATGCTAAGTTAAACCAGTGGTTGGAAAACCAACCGACCATCACATTTATTGCGCTTTCCGACCATTACCCGTACTCATTCATCGATGACGACGGGCTGGTTTCTGGGATCATCAAAGATTGGACATTGGATCTTGAACAGCGTTTTGGTGTCCATGTTCGGTTTATCACAGTTAACTCGCGCGTCGAGGCCAAAGCGGCGTTAGTCGATGGGCGAGGCGACGTGTTCCCATTCCAACAGTTCGACCCAAGTGAAGGTGGACGTTTTCTTGCAAGTGATCCCTATATTCCTTATCAGGTGGCTGTGATAGTCCCTATCGACAAAAAACTCGATGGAAACCTAGATCAAAATAATAAACGCCGCATTGCGATGGTAAATGAAAACATAGACTTGGAGCGTGCAGGAGTGAGGTTGAGCTCTATCGAAAGAGTCGATTTTGAGAATGTTATTGATGCGGTGCGTGCGTTAGGGTCTGGTGATGTTGAAGGCATGGTCGG
The DNA here is from genome assembly GCF_041466605.1 of Vibrio sp. 10N.247.310.17. Lineage (NCBI taxonomy): Bacteria > Pseudomonadati > Pseudomonadota > Gammaproteobacteria > Vibrionales > Vibrionaceae > Vibrio > Vibrio sp. 10N.247.310.17. Next base: position 1,388 of record NZ_JBFSTC010000139.1, read on the forward strand.
TGAACCTATCACCACTATGGATCTTGCGAAAAAGATTGGCGTTCATGGTCTAGCGGTCAACTATGTTTTGGAGCATTGGAAAAAGTTAGAAGCGTCGATGGTGATTCGAAATGACGAACCAGAGCTACTGACGCTAATCAACAAACAAATTGAAACTTTTGACGTTGCAAATAAGAACCAGATTTTATCAAAGTGGCTAGATACCTCTCCTTATCGAGTTCCACTAAAAGGCGTATTTGGCTTTGGTAATCCTCCGTATATGTATCCAGACAGCACCGCGGTCGGGCTAGAACACGACATTATTCAACGTGCTCTTAATGATATGGGGTATAAGCTGGGTGACGTTGTCACTCTTCCTCCTAGTGCCGCTAAAAAGGCCATCGATAACAATAATTCTATTGCCTTTGTTTCTGGCGTTCAGTTTGATGATCCTAATGCGCATTTCCTAAGTGATAACGTTCTTAATGTTGAGTTTGTTCCTGTTTCATTGACTCGCCGCAAGCTCAAACTTCAATCCCAAAACGACTTATCTCTAGGTGCGTTATTGTTCGACGAGACCTCACCAATTAAAAATTCTGTTGAAGTACTGAAGGGTATGTTAGACATTGGTCGTGTCGAAGATTACGAAGGTCTTGAATCAGCATTTTCACAGTTGAGGGCTCAAAATGTTGACTTGTTAATGGTTGAACGAAGGGTTCTGGAGTGGTTTATCACCAATACTCGTTTTATTGAAATGGCAGAGCTAACGCTACATGACGAGTATAAAGTTGAGTATCCGATCTATGTTGACTTTAAGAGTGAGGAAATCAGAGACAGTTTCAATGCCGCGATTAGAAAACTTAAACAGGCCGATGACGGTTTAAGCCAAATTATCGAGATGCAGGTTCAGAATGATTTGAGCCAAGTGCTTAAAAAGGCGAATATCATAGCTCAAATATCCGCCTATTTTATCGTCAATGACCGCTTTGAAGAGTTAACCGAAGTTTTTGAAATTTTCGATACGGACAGTTCATTTCAGGTAATCACCGCGCAAGCGGATAATAACAATCGCCCAATTAAATCTTGGTACATTGGCAACCTAGTTGATGAATATGGAGAGACGAAAAACACCTCTCATTTTTCGTCTGTCACCAAGGTGGCAAATTATCGAACCAAAGGAGGGAGCATCAATTCTGGCTCGATGACTTTCTACTTTGATGTTCAGTCGTTAGAGCGGAACCATGTTTATTTTCCATCGGTCGAACAATTTAGTTCATTTGGAGATGCGGCGAAACGCTATATTGCGGATGTTTATCAAGCGAGTAACTTGACTGGAGAGATCTTAAATCTAAGCCAAAAAGAGAGGGCGTGGATCAAAGATAATCCGGATGTTCGGATAGGTATCGATCCGAACTCATTGCCTTATGAGGCGGTATCTAATACCGGTGAATACATCGGTATAATTGACGATTATCTAACGCTCATTGAGCAGAAAACAGGGTTAAGTATCAACCATGTAGACGTTGCAAGTTGGTCAGAGACCCGTAGCTTGGTTGATCATCATGAAGTAGAACTGGTCTCCGCAGCTCAAGAGAACCGTTCGTTAGGAGACAACGTCAAAGCTGTCAAGAGCCGGTTTTCAAGCCGTTTAGCTATTGGATCGAGACGAGACATTAGTAGCTTGGTGCTTGAGGAAGCTGAAGGATGGAAAATCGGTATCTTGAAGAACGCAGCAAATACCGACGCGATTGTCGAGAAATATCCGAATATTGAATGGGTGAAAGTCGAATCCACTGAAGATGGGCTTAACCGACTGGATGATGAAACCCTAGATGGCATGATCGATACTGTCGAAGTCCTAAACTATCTCATTGATTCATATGGTCATCGTGAGGTCGGAATTATCGGACGACTTGATTTTTTCCGTTCTCCAACTTTACACGTCATTAAGTCTGAACCTTTGCTCTATTCCATTGTGAATAAGGCAATTGAGAGCATTTCTGCTGAAGAACGTCAAAAGATCTCAGCAAAATGGGCGGCGCCTAAAGCGATAGAAAGAGTTGACTATCAATTGGTTTACACCATTTCGGTTTTTTCTCTGGTGATCCTTCTTCTTATTATTTTTTGGAATCGTAAATTAACTAAGCAGATCATTATTGCTAAGGAAGCGACCGAAGCTCTAGAAAAGGCGCAGAACCAACTCTACAACATGCTAAATAGCTCTCCAATCGCCGCTAGTGTTGTGTTAGAAGAGAAGGTTCGCTATGCCAACGATACTGCGAAACGCCTGTTTGGGGTTGAAGATCTGGATCTTGATTCTATCGATGCGGCTGCTATTCATGATTCCTTAGCCGTTCGGGACGATGTACATAAGGAGCTTAATCTCAATGGAAAGGTGGTAAACAGAGAGTTGGTGCTAAGAAAGTCTGACGGAACCCGTTTCGTCGCGCTCGTCAGCTATTATTTGTTTGAGCTAGATGGCGAGATAGCAACACTATTTTGGGCATTCGATATTTCAGAAATGAAACGCCTAAACGAACAACTTGAAGAAGAGAAACAGAGAGCCGATCTGGCTAGCCAAGCTAAATCGGAATTCTTAGCCAATATGAGTCACGAAATTAGAACGCCAATGAACGCAATAATTGGTTTGTCTTATCTGGCGATTGGCGAAATATCTAATCCTGTTGCTCGAAACTATATTGAGAAAGTGCACCGTTCGGGGCATTCACTGTTAAGCATCATTAATGACATCCTCGACTTCTCTAAGATAGAGGCGGGACAGCTTGCCATTGATAGCATCCCATTTGATCCCGCAACGACCTTTAAAGATGTGATTGAGTTGATGGAGTCGAAAGCGGCTGAGAAACAACTCAATTTGTCGATGGTCATCGACCCAGAATTAGACACGCCATTACAAGGCGATCCCTTGAGGTTGTTCCAAGTCATACTCAACCTTGTGGGCAACGCGACTAAGTTTACGGAAAAAGGCAGCGTAGCGTTAACGGTGGAGCATCTTGACTCGAACGATAGCAGCCTAACCATGAAAGTGAGTGTGATGGATACCGGGATAGGCATCTCGGATGAGAACCGTCACAAGCTGTTTGAAGCCTTTAGCCAAGCGGATACCACTACAACACGTCGGTTTGGCGGTACAGGGTTAGGACTCAATATTAGTCAGAAATTGGTTCGTGCAATGGGTGGCCAAATTAGTGTTGGGAGTGTTTTCGGGCAAGGCAGTGAGTTTTCGTTTGTTCTAACATTGCCAAGATCAAGCGTTGAAGAATTGGCAGAGTTTAAAGCCCAAGAGCTGCAACTGGATTACCAGATAGAGTTCAAAGGTCAAAGGGTATTGCTCGTTGAAGATAATGAGTTAAATCAAGATTTAGCTTTGGCATTCTTCACCCGATCTAATTTGAATGCCGACTTGGCAGAGAATGGAAAAGAGGCATTGGAATTAGCTCAAAACAATGAATATGAGATGATCTTTATGGATCTGCAAATGCCGATTATGGATGGTTTCGAGGCTACACGTTTGATTCGTGAGTTTGATAAAGATGTACCAATTATTGCGATGTCGGCCAATGTGTTTGCTGATGCGAAACAGCGAGCGCGAGAGGCTGGAGTCACGGACTTCTTGGATAAGCCCATTATCATCGATAAAGCCACCTCTTTGATTACGAAATACATCGTGCCAGAGGTTTTGGTTGAGGGTAAAGCGTCATCAGAGTCGCCTTTAGTTAGGATGCAAAATAGCAGCTCTAATAGTCCGACATTAAGCTCTGATACTCTGATGGTTCTCCCTGTTTTCTCATTGCCAAGGTTCGGTCAGCTGACTCATCATGATGTGAAGCTGCAAGAGAAGATGCTTGGTAGATTCTGCCAAGGGGCGCCTGACATTATGTCGGATACCTTCGACAACCTAGTGCAAGATGAATGGGTGACGTTAGAGCGGAACCTACATACGTTAAAAAGCATGGCGGCTTCTATTGGCGGGTTGCAATTGGCTGAACAACTCGGTGGTCTTGAAAACAAAGCTCACAACAAGGCGTGTGATGAGCAGGATCTTAAACAAGCTGAGCTTGGGTTAATCGAATTGATCAAAACGTTAGAGAGCAGCTTTGATGGCTCTGGTGCTCAAGGTGTTGAAACGGCATGTACTCAAGAAACTGAGGTGAGAAGCGCTGATGCATCGAATTCGCCTAATATCACTCAAGAGCAGCGTGCTAAGTTGTATTCGCTGTTGGATGCTTATGATAACGATGCGACCCAATACGTGACTGAATTACTGGCACAGTATCCACATTCAGCAGTTCTTAAAGATGTCCAAAGTGCGTTAGATAATTACGACTTTGAACGAGCCAAAGAGGTTCTGAGTGCTTCTGAGTAGCTGTCTTTTGAACATCACTCCAACATTAAAGCCTTTAGCTCTTGCTGCGAAATAACGAACTAGCTAAAGGCTTTACTTCTTTCTGTGTCTCGGATTAATTACTGACGTGTTGTTTGATTAGATCGATAAGGGTGTTGTATCTGTGCGGCAGTTTTCGATTTCTTTTCTGAACCAAATACAGTGTTTCTTCAACCTTCACTTTAGGTGGCACAACATGCAACTTCTCTTTGTCTGGAAAGTTTTCGACAGCCCCTGCGGGTAACACGGTGAACCCAAGCCCTTTTGATACGGGTAATAGAATTTGGTGGAGTTGATTAATGTAGCCAGACTTCGGGATCTCATTGATGTTGATGTTCGCTAAATCTTTATCTCCGCATAGGTCAAAATACAAAGACAGGTAATGAGCAGAGTCTGGATGGGCTATGAGGCCGATATTGTGCAGAGCTTCAGGGGTAATCTCTAAGTCAGCAAGACTATGATGGACGATTAAGCACAGCGCCTCATTACCAATAACTTGGCTCTGATAATAGCTGTCATTGGGTGAATGTCTTACGATTCCAATATCGGTGGTGCCTTGGATTAGGTCGTTCAATATCTTTTTGTTCGGTGCCGCTTCTAGGTTGATGCTCAGGTCTTGATGTTGCTGCTGCAGTTCAAGAAGCTTGGGATACAGACGCAAAGAGAGTGAACCCGAACAGGATAGATGACATTGCCCAGAATAAGGATTGTCGAAACTCAGAGATTCGAATAAATCTTCTTGGTCTTTTTCCAGTTTAAGAGCGTAGCGATACATAATCCGACCTTGTTCGGTCAGTTCGAAACTCTTATTTTCTCTCGATAACAAGTCACAGTTACAAGCTTGCTCAAGCTTTTTGATGTGTTGGCTAACGCCAGGCTGTGTCATATACAGCTTTTCTGCAGTTTGGGTGAAATGACCAACTTCAACCAGAGTCTTAAATGTATTGAGCCAAAGTGGATTAATCATACTCACCTTTAAATGCTAACGCCTATGGATAAAAAGGCTTATAAGTAACAGAGCCTCTAAATAATAAAGCCTATAAACAACAAAGCTTCTGAATAACAAAAAATTATTATTATCTTAAGTAATGATAACTTCAACTCTAGAGCTTAAAGCAACGAAGATCAAAGCATCTTTGGTGGAATATTGTTCGAGGTATTAAGAGAATGGTCATTTATGTGAATTCATCACACGTAACAAAGTGTTGCGACTTTGTTGGATTTTTGGTCTAGTAACTAACTGTGCTCATATTTAGGAACGAAGATGAATAGAAATGTTTGGCTGCTCTCACTGTGTCAGGCCTTGTTGATGACGGGCAACATATTACTGATCTCAGTGATTGGCTTGATAGGCAAACAGATTGCACCCAGTGTCAGCATGATTACTTTGCCTGTTGCGTTGCAGTTTTTAGGCTTAATGGCAGCCACTATTCCTGCATCTTTAATTTCAGGAAAATTAGGACGAAAACGAGGGTTCAGTATTGGTAATGTGGTTGGCATTACAGGGGCGAGCCTTGCAACTTACGCTTTATCTCAGCAACATTTCTATCTGTTTTGTTTCGCCACATTTTTGCTTGGGATAGGTATTGGTTTTGGTACGCTTTATCGTTTCGCGGCTATCGAAGTGTGTGACGAAAATGCACGCCACCGTGCGATTTCAATATCAATGGCTGGTGGAGTATTGGCGGCGGTACTTGGGCCTAACTTAGCGATCATGTCTCAACAATGGTCAGCAGATGGCTTGTACATCGGTGCTTTTGCTTCGCTGATCGGCCTAAACATCTTAGCTTTAGCCTTGTTACAAACCATTCAGTTTCCTAAGGTCTCTTTTAATAGACAGGCTCCCAAAGCCGACCCTTTAAGTGTGATCGTTAAAGCGCCGAACTTTATTGGCGCTGTGTTTGCGGCCATGGTTGCTTACGCAGTAATGAACATTTTGATGACGGCAACGCCATTGGCGATGATTGGTTGCGGATTCGATTTTACTAAGGCCGCTGGTGTCATTGAGTGGCACGTATTGGGTATGTTTGTACCTGCATTCTTTACGGGTTCCCTCATCGAGAAGTTCGGCTCAAGAATGATGATCCTTGCGGGTGGTGTGTTATTTGTGGTGAGTATTGCCATCAATATCCATGGCGTATCAATTTGGCACTTCAGGGCGGCTTTGGTCGTGCTTGGTGTGGGTTGGAACTTTATGTTCATCGCTGCAACAGGTTTATTCAGCCAGTCGTATCAAGCTCAAAACAAAGCTAAGGCACAAGCGTTCAATGAATTTGTTGTGTTTGGTTGTGTGACTGTCACGGCGCTACTGTCTGGTTGGTTGGAGTCAACAGCAGGGTGGCAGAACCTTAATCTCTACGTATTACCATTCGTTTTGGCCGTAATTTTGTTGTTTGCATTCAGTGCGCGTAAATCACGCATTCAAAAGCAGCCCGTGTAATGGTTCGTCGAATGGTGGTTCAGCAAGTTTTTTACTGTGACTAAACCCCTAGTATCTTAAATTGCGACCAATAAAAAGCCCTACCGAATCGGTATAATGCCGATCGTTTAAGAAGACTTGAACGATCTTGCAGTTAGCAGATAATCCCC
>NZ_JBFSTC010000140.1:0-7961 GCF_041466605.1 Vibrio sp. 10N.247.310.17
AATGGTTCGCTCTTTTCGTGGCGAACAACGATTCATACGACTTCATGTCGCACTATGCGGATTCACTTATGTTCATCATGCTGACTACCTAGCACTCACCCGATTGTGGTTATCAGGAGGATCGTTCTCTCGCGATTTAGATCCCGACTGGTGCATCACCAGTCTTCGTTACATTGTCAGACTCGCTACTTTATTCAGAGTCCTAGGTTCATCTGGTGATACAGATGGTTCACACATTAAGCGGTGAACAGCGCTTCATACGACCTCACGTCGCACGCCCCAAAGCAATTTAGTGTATTCAATCCACTCCTTTCAACTTGCTACCTAGCATTAGAAAAAATTATCTGAAATCACAGATTCTAGAATTAACAATTCACCTAAGTAAGTAACCATGGAGGTGATTGCATATTCCGGAATCGCCGGAATATGCACCCATCAATATCTAACAGCCCTATAGTCAACGTGATGCATGTAACAAAATGTAAATATGTGAGGCTAAATATTACAAGAAGGGTTTACAAACTTATCGCACAGTTAAAGAATGCGTAAAAGATAGAGGCTTTCAGATGAAAGTGTGAACTGATTCTTACTTGTCCACTCAGTCTCTAGATTAAAAAGTCTCTTACAGCCACTGAACTTGGAAAATAGTTAATTTTGAATCATATACGGACGTTGCCCAAGCTCGTTTGGGTGCTGCTTTTCGGTGTCTTTATCACCCGTGGCAGCTTTTACATGATATGGCCCTATCTTTCGATCATCCTCATAAAGCAACATCAGCTTTCCGCAAGTGAAGTGGGGGCGTTGCTGTCATTTGCGGGCGTGGTATCGATACTGATTGGCTTTATGGTCGGGTCCCTTTCCGACTTTATCGGCAGAAAGTGGTTTTTATTATTGAGCGGTTGTTTAAACATTGTGGCCTTTTGCATGCTCGCCACCCTGCAATCAATCGAAGGTTATGCCATTGCGATATTTCTTTCTTCGATTGGCCGGGCAATCTGGGAACCAACAATATCGGCCTTGTTTAATGACTTGATGGAGTGCCCAACACAAAGGGAATTTGCGTTTCAACTGCGCTATTTCGCGATCAATGTGGGCAGCGCCATCGGGCCCCTTGTTGGTATATGGCTCAGTATTGAGGGGGATGCCTCTAATTTTTTCATCACGGCCGCTTCGTATCTCATGTTTATTTCCGCCATGTGGTTAGCCTGGGTTACGCCATCTACCCAGACCGTACAGAAGACCAGTGCATCAACCTGTCCCCCCCCTTCAAAACGAGAAATCATCTCCACGCTCGGAAATGATAAACAATTGTTGGTCATCGTACTGGCGAATATTCTTATCTTGTTTATCTATGGTCAGCAAGACTCTACTTTGATCCAGTACCTTACCCGGGAGAGTGCTGAAGGTCTAATGTCGTTGGTATCGATGATGGTCGTGGTCAACTCCCTTGTGACGGTTGTTTCTCAGTACTTTGTTGTAAAACATTTGACCCGGTTATCCATCAATAAAAAGATGATTCTGGGTCTTATGTTCTTTGCGATCGCCCAGATTATTTGCTCCCAAAATTCCATGGCCTTTTACTGGGGATGGATTGCCGTTGCCGTTGCCATGAGCCTTGGTCAAACCATCATATTCCCACTCATGACCGTCCAGATTGATCGAATTGCACCCGAACATCTCAAGGGAACCTACTACGGCGCGTCATCATTTAACGCCTTAGGATATGTTTGTGCACCCTACCTCGGTGGAATGATTCTGGATTATTGGGGAGGTCCTGTCGTTTTTCAGATCATGTTTGGCCTGTGTGTCTGGGTCGTATTAATTTATTTACGCCTTGAGAAGAAACACTCTGAAACCTCGCAATCAATACGTTCTACCACATATTGAGAAACCACATGGAAAATTTAACCAAATACGAAGGATGCTGCCATTGCGGTGCAATTGCCTTTGACGTCTACGCGACAAAAAAGCTCACCGTCACTCTGTGTAACTGTGATATCTGCTACAAGCATGGTCACCAGGAGTTGATGATCCCTGAAGAGCGGTTTGTTTTACACAAAGGACAAGCCAATTTGAAACCTTACAGATTCGGCGATTGTATTGCCGATCATACTTTTTGTGTAGTTTGTGGGGTTATGCCGTTCTATCGGCCTAAGTCGCACCCTGAAGGCTATTTTAGTGTCAATGCCCGGTGCTTGAATTTAAAGCAATCCGAGCATATCGAATATGTTGACTTTGATGGCCAGAACTGGGTGGCAAGCATCAAAGCTGGCATGCACAAACTTACCGAGTAACCCAAAGTCATTAAAAATATAAGGACGTTATGAAAAGCTCAGAAGCATTACAAACAAAGTTATTGGCTACTTTTCGCTTATACTTTCAAGAACACCCATTCATACATTTAGAAAGCCTTGAGGCCACACGTACCACACTAGGGGAATTTTATGGAGTCAGCGACTTTTTCCCTTATATACAGGCCATTGCATGCGCGCCGTATATTGAACGACAACTCCAATCTTGCAGCACTATTTCCGACAGTGTGGGCTTAACCTCTGTCGTCGGCACATTCCTTTCATGGGATGAGTTTGGCGGGCACTATACCGTCTGTCAGGGGGGGCAAGCGGCTTTGCCAAACATAATTAATCGGAGTCAATTCCATTCCTCCATGTTCAAAGCGGACATGCAACAAGTATTTGGCAACAATTACCATCCCGAGTTTACGTCACTGACCACGGACTACCTAATGAACTTAAAGGCAGGACTGGGTTCAGAGGATGCGAGTGAGCGAGTAGCGCATATGGTGGCCTTCGAAATGCACGCAGAAAGCATGCTGACAGCACTCTATATGACACTGAAAAGGCTAACAGACATTCCTGATAAAGGGCTGGCTTTCTTTGAGGCGCACATAGGTGGAGATGATCCGGCTGAAGCTTATCATGTCGAAATGACCAACCGACTGATTGACGCCGTTATTCCCAGTGAGAAAAGCGCCGCATTTCTTAAACACTTCGATACGGCGTGCCAGCTACACCACAAGTGGTGTCTGAGCGTGATGGGAGTATAATAGATGCCAACACTTTTTATTATGAATGCCGCAACAGAACAAATGCTTGGGCATTCTCTTTCAAGTTCTGACATTCAAGCTGCGATTAATTCAGCTTGGCGCAACATATGGCTAGCCAATGAAGGCGACGTCGTTGTTTTGCCTAAGGCGCTTGAGCCTGAAATAAAAGCGTACGTAGGTGAGGTGCTTCAATGCGAACCCGATAAGGTCATCTTTGTTGCCCCTGATGTTGCTTCGGTACTAACCGATAGCGTTCTCCGTGAACCTCACCTTCGAGCAAAAATACAACCGTACATTGAGCACGATACCGTCTGGACAGTGAATCCCTGCTATCAAAGCGTGGGGGTGGCGGAGCTTGCAGATAGCCTTGGACTCTCTCTGGGCGAAGGGGACTCATTCATCCGTCAGCAGGGCATTGACCGCTACAACCGAAAAAGCCAATTTCGCACTCTTGCCACCCAGTCAAGCCTTCCCGTACCTAGTGGCGAAATCCTCCATAGCATGACAGAGCTCGCCGGAGCGATTCAACGGCACATCGATGAAACAGGCATAGTCATTATTAAAAGCGATGTGGGTGTAGCAGGACTTGGTAATATCGCCATCACCCGACATCCCTTGCGCCCATTGCCCGGCATTTCACGCCTGTACTCTGAAAGTGACTTTGATTTGGACTCACTGCAAATCGATAACACCGTAGTAGAAAGCTACCACACCGCCACCCATATGTTGTTTATCGAATTTTTTGTGCAGGACGATGGCCGTGCCGATTTTCTCAACCTAGGGGAAATTAGGATGGTAGATGACTCCAGCGGCTTGAGTATGAAGTGGATAGGCCTAGATCTTCATACTTCTCTGCCACCACTCATGCTCGCACATTACGTGAATGAGTCGTCTAGATTCGTGCAAGCGGCGGCCAAGCGAGGCTATCGTGGTTATATCGATGTCGACGCAATTGTCACCGATCGTCATCAGCTTCTATTCAATGAATCCAACGGGCGCTGGGGCGGCTGCACCGTACTTCACCATTTGGCCGAAAAACTCATCGGCCGAAACTACGCTTCGACGCATGTCGTATCGGCCCGACGAGCCATAAACACACCTAGTTTTGAGTACGCAAAAAGTATACTTGAAAAAACGGAGCGGGGCTTTTGCCCAATAAAGCAAGAAGGCATTGTCATTCTCGCCTTCGACAAGGGTAGCCAGCAAATGGAAATCGTTTTGATTGCACGATCACTGGGCACCGCACGGACGATGGAGCAGCAATATTTGAAGGCACTAACGGAGTAGGGTTATGAAAAATCTACCGAACGACATCATCTGGGATCTCACTTACGCCTGTCCGTTGCGATGCGGGTATTGTTACTCTGAGTCAGGGCGCCGAGAAAATAAAGAACAAGATACCAAGAAGCTCATGGACATCGCAGATAAGATTATTGAACTCCACCCAGACCGCGTCGCGTTCAGTGGCGGAGAGCCACTCTTAGTAAAGTCTGTGTACTCTCTTGCGAGCTACCTGAAATCAAAGGGGATACGAGTCACTCTCTATACAAGTGGTTACACGATTAACAGTAAAAATGTAAGCAAAATCTTGGAGTGTTTTCCCGAAGTCCGTGTCAGCCTTGACTGCCATATCCCCGAAATAAACGATCGGGTAAGGGGAAAAAAAGGGGGCGCTCAGCGCGCGTTACAGGCTTTGGAGCTATTGCTGTCTAATCGACGACACAACAGCGATAACGTGGTTGGCATCGATACGGTGGTCGTGCAGGATAACCTGCCCCACTTGAACGTTTTCTGCCATCATATTGCTCACCACTTCCCCACCTTAGATTTCATCAATATGGGCGTTGCGATACCATCAGGGCTTGCAAATCGCCAAACTTTTGCTGACACGCAACTACTCACTTTTGAACAACTGGAATCGGTCCGCGATCCAAGATTTATTGAGCACCTGAGAGCACCTTTTCCAAAAGAACAAGCGCAACACATTACCATAAGTGATAACTTTCGGCTCTTAATGAGCGCGCAGGATATTGAAAGTGGGACAGCCAGAGTCAATGCCATACAAATCGAACCTGACGGAAAAATTAGAGGATCTTTGATTTATGAGGGTACTGTTGGCCATATTCTTCATGACGAAATATCGACCATTCTTTATCGGATACAAGAACGACTGTCAGATCCCCTTTATGTGAAAGTACTAAAAGAGATCAACACCCTTCAGCAATGGGCTGAAAGTGCCCGTACCATTGACTTACACTATACAACCGGTAAAGAGCACCAACGAATAGCCAAGCGACACTCCGCCCACTTCGATAAGAATACCATTCACATAAAGACGGAGGAAACATGCTAAAGTTACCAGATCAGATTCGCGCCGAAACTCGGCACATTTCTGGGTATCGAACTCTAATTCAGCTCTCTGTCATCGCCGGAAGTGTGGTGTGTCTTTGGGCATTCGTGCTTAGGTTCAACTCAATATTAGGGTTCATCACAGCTAGTCTTTTTACAGGATTTGCTTTGTCTGGGCTCATCAATGCCGCTCATGAATGTACGCATAACACACATTATCGCAACAAATGGCTCAATCAATTTGCAGGCACCATTATGTGCTTACCGTTACTGCTCAACTACCATCTGTATCGCTGGAAACACCTTGATCATCACCGATATGTTGGAACAAGCAGAGATACTGAGATACCTAGGCATTTTAACAGTCGAAGAGACTATATCGCTACTATGCTTGGGCTCGGCTACTGGAAATATATCCTGAGTTCACTCTTTCAATGTTTACTACGGGACTTTCCTACTTCTATCAACACCCGACGTAAGCAAAACGCAGTCATGTTGAATGCCGGACTTCTCCTTTTGGTGATGCTTTCCTTGGTAATCATAACATTCACTTGGCCGCTCGAAATCTTGTTGGGCTATTGGTTACCAATGATAACTGCAATTGTCCTAATCAATATTTTCAGTCTGGCTGAACATTACCGAATCAGTCCCGAGTCTCTAGCTGTCGCCGAATCCCGAACAGTACTGAGCAATAGCGTTGTCCGCTACTTTATTTGGAATGCCAACTTCCATACTGAACACCACTACTTTCCTAAGATACAATCTTACCATCTACCGCATATATATACACAGACTGCTAAACAAGGGTATGAGCAATGGTCTTCTTACTTATCGTTTCATTTCTGGGTATGGAGTGAGCTTAAACGTAAGGAGAGAAAGGTATGAGCCATACCTTCAATATCAGTCGTTGCTCAACAGTCGTATTTAATAACGTGGAAGATATGATTGCTGCAGATCAAGACCCCCTTAATAGCTGCGCATACGGTCGGGTTAACAACCCTACTAGTCGATGCTTTGAAGAAGCTATGGCTACACTGGAGCACGGGTTCAAGGCAGTAACGGCTCCCTCCGGTTTATCTGCCATCACAATGTGCTTTATGGCCTTGGTTAGATCCGGAGGGCATGTCCTCATTGCTGATGACGTTTTTGGTGGTGTGAAGCGTTTTGCGCAGGAGGTGCTACATCGTTTAGACATTGAGATCGAATATTATCGTTCAGGTCATGTTGAGGACATCTGCCAGCGAGTGAAATCCAATACTCAAATCATCTATGTGGAATCGCCCAGTTACTTTAAAGGGAGAATAACAGACATTGCTCAACTTAGAGAAAACGTCAAATCCGGCAACCTCGCTATCATCGCCGATAATACTTGGGCATCGCCATGCTACGCCAACCCATTAGAACAAGGTGCTGATATTTCACTACATTCGGTTTCGAAGTATATAGGAGGGCATTCCGATGTGGTACTTGGCGTGGCCGTTTGCAATGAAACAACTTGGGAAAAAGTGAAGCTCAACGCTTTTTACCAAGGCATTCATGTGTCCCCAGATGACGTCTATCTGGCTTGGAGAGGGTTGCAAACATTAAAAGTAAGGATGGCACAGCTCAGTCGTTCAGCCTACCAAATCGCTTACTGGTTGACTCAACATCCACAAGTGCTTGACGTTTACTACCCTGCCCTAAAAACACATCCGGATCATGACCTGTGGTCTCGACTTTTTCTCGGCGCCAGCGGACGCTTTGCTATACGCCTTTCCTCTATGACAAACCAAGAAATCACTGAGCGCCTAAATACCATGCAGCACTTCAAGCTAGGATACGGATGGGGGGGATACTCGAGCTTGATTGCCCCACGTGAACTCCCCAGCAAAGAGTCCAAGGCACTCAATAACGTCACATTGATGTTATCTATTGGGTTAGAGGATGTGAATAATTTGATTGATGATCTCGAGCACCTCCTTACATTCAAAACCCACAAATATCAGCAAGGAGAGAAGAGATTAATCAACTCCTAACCCAAAGCCTCAAACTTTGGGACAGAACCTACTTTGTTTATAAGGTTTCAATACTTGTAGTTACTCATTATTTGCTAATTTAGAAAATCACTGTAAAGGTTTTGTTCCGTTTTGAGTGATGGGAATATCAGAACGATTGCATGATCGAGTAATAGCTTTTATGTGGATGTGTAAGATTGATTATAAGCCGCTTAGAGTAACTTTTCGTACCGTTGGACCTCGAACCCCGTGTCGAGAGTAATTGCCGTTGGGCTATCATGTCGTCGTTATTGCTACCCCGATAAAATAATAAGAATGGGGGAAGCCGCGAAGCTGAAGGTCTATGACAACATACATTTATAGTTAAAACAATGGTGCCCCTTAACCTCCAACTTATATTTCAAGATCCAGCTCCCCTCGCCAGTCATAAATAAACCATATTAAGAACATGTTAAACGATAAAAGCCCCGCAACTGCGGGGCCTTAATGACAATTAATCGTATCCGCCCCACGAACCCACGGGGCGACTTGTCAGTGTTTGAAGTTCCAAGGTA
>NZ_JBFSTC010000141.1:0-7817 GCF_041466605.1 Vibrio sp. 10N.247.310.17
ACTACTTCTTCTTGAAGATAAAAGCGGCTTTCCCCGGAAAGCCGCGATGAACCTTAAAAATAGCCAGAATAAGCCAACAATCTCCTGATCCACAAGGTGGCGCTTATTTAAAAGACCAAGACAGCGGCAAGCTCAATGGCATCTTATTAGATAATGCTGGCGACCAAATTATGGAGATGGCGTGGAACAGCCAAAGCGAGCTCTTTGAACAAAGCTACCAAGGGTTAATGTTCGGACTTGAAGAAGCCGCTGCGCACGGCATTACCACCATTGGTGACGGCCGGATGTATTGGAAACGAGGTTGGTACGACGTTTGGCTAGAAGCGGAGCAAAACCAAGATTTGACGGCTCGCGTGTCATTACGCCCTTGGGTTTACCCATCAATGGCGATATCCTCTCAATTAGAAGTCTTCAAGAAGATGTATTCCGATGATGAAAGCCGTCTGTTGCTCGTTGATCAGGTAAAAATGTACAGCGATGGCATCTTCATTAACGGTACAGCAAAAACACTCGCGCCCTATTTAGATACCTATCTGCCACAGTCTCCCAATGGCCTAAACTACATTCCACCAGCACAGATGAAAGAGTGGCTAACCGCGCTCGATAAAATCGGTTTTAGTGCGCACATTCATGCGATTGGTGATGGTGCCGTTCGTGAATCTCTTGATGCGATAGAAAGCGTGCGTAAACAAGGTTCGCAAAAGCCTTATACCCTAACTCACATAGAGTTAATCAATGATGAAGACGTTCCCCGCTTCAAGCAGCTCAATGTCTCGGCGGACTTCCAAGTCGGTTCCGATTACGTAGCCAAACATCAACACCAATGGGCCGAAGCTTTCCTTGGTGCTCGCCGCGCCAAAGCCATGATGAACTTAGACGCGATACTTAAGACTGATGCCAATATCACCTTGAGCAGTGACTGGAACGTACACGACATCAACCCTCTAGTTGGAATCGCAAATAGCTTAATCATGGGTAAAACAGGCCTAACTGATATCTACACAGCTATCGACGCTTACACGCTCAATGCAGCAAAGAGCCTTGGTATCGAAGACGTCACAGGGTCTATTGAGGTTGGAAAATCAGCGGACTTCGCGATTCTCAACAAAGACATCACTACAGTATCGGCAAGACAAATAGCCAAGACTCAGGTGTTGATGACAGTGTTAAGAGGGGATGTGGTTTTCGAAGACGCTGCTTTCAAAGACATAAATTAGCAAACCAACGTTCGACACAAAGCCGTTTGCTACCAGTTAATTTGCTATCCGTTAGCTCACTTCCAATTGATTCACTAAAAAGTATCAGGGGAAATATAAGATTAAGCTTGCTCAGCGAGCTTGGTATTTCCCTTTATTTTTACAACATAAGTCGTCGCGAAAATCAGTAGAGAAAACAGCCCACATAAGTAGATGGGATACTGAGGGTTCAAGGTCGAAGTAAACGCTAGCATTGAAGCAACCCCGTAACCTAGGGTATGAGACATGGCGATATACCCTGCGGCTGCGCCCGGTGTACCACTTTGCTTTTCAGTGGCAAACAACGTGTAAGCAGGAACAAGCAACGCTGCACCAATCGCTGTCAGTACCATCGCCACAGCTAACGCCCACATACTGGGAATCAAGAACACTCCAAAGCCGACAAGCAGACCCAATGCCCCCCAACGGTACATAACAAACGGTGTCAGCTTTTCTTTTTTGATAACCAAGAGTTGAGTTGCAAAAGTACAGGCAGCACTGATAGTCAAAAGAATCCCGATCGTGTCACTTATTTGATCGGTAGGCCAACGGGTGATCGAATAGATCAGTGGAGAAAAACTGTATTGCAACAACGCGACAGCAGCACACAACAACAACCCGCAAGATAAAAAAGGCAGTAATGTTTTATTCGGTAACCAAGGTGCTTGCCCTATTCCTTCTGCCTTCCGAGTTTCTTCTTTAGGGGTTGGTAACAACATCGTGACAAGTAAAGCAACACACGGCAAAAAGATCATCACGATCAGGGGAGCAAAAGGCGATAACTTTAACGCTAAAATGGAGACCAAAGGCCCAATTAATCGACCAACACTTAGGCCAAGACTCACTGATGTAATAGCCTGTAAACGGTTCTTCTCACCACACAATAATATCGCCCAATGCTGACTCGCAGGCACCATTCCAGACACCGTACAACCATAAATAATTCGCGCGACCACCAGCCCAATCAAACAAAACACGAATGCCTGCCCCTGTTTGCTAAACATGGCGAAAAAACACAACAAAGCAAAGCTGATAGCCATGCCTATCAGTGCTTGAATGACGACTTTTTTCGGACCATATTTGTCGCTCTGCCTTCCCCAAAACGGCGCAGATGGCAGAAATAATATGCTTCCTATTGCGATAAGAATCGACCACGTAGGCAAGCTAAATGAAGACTGTTCCACAAGAAAAGGCAGGGAAACGAGTAAGCCGTTTTGCCCAATTCCCATAAGAGCCGAAGCAAGACCAATAGCCAATAGTTGAAATTTTTTATTTTGTATCACAGACATAAACTCGAAGGCGCTAGATAAGGTTGGTAGGTTCGTAGTGGGCACGAGCACATTACAATGATAAATAGATTGATTTAGCGAATAATTATCATTTTGATTTCACTGTGTTACATTAGCGGCTAGCAGCCCATAACTCAACTTCATATTGCATTATGTACACACTTACCAATGCCTCGTTCGAAATCGACGGTAAGAAAGTCCTTTCGCCAACGACTTTGACCTTTGAACCAAAGAAGATCACCACCTTGCTTGGCCATAATGGATGTGGCAAATCGACACTCATTAAACTGTTAAGTCGACAAAACACGCCAACAGAAGGTGACGTTTTCTTCAATGAGCAACCACTCGCCTCATACAGTAACCTTGAATTTGCACACCAAGTCGCCTACCTGCCGCAGCACCCACCGATTACTGATGGCGTGACCGTTCGTGAACTGGTTTGCTTTGGCCGTTATCCATGGAAAGGCGCATTTGGACGTTACAGCAAAGATGATTATGCCATCGTAGACGAAGCGATTGAGAAAGTTGGCCTTAACGCCTTTTCTGACCGATTTGTCGCGACACTTTCCGGCGGAGAAAGACAAAGAGCTTGGGTCGCCATGCTGCTTGCTCAGCAAAGCCAATGTATTTTGCTTGATGAACCAACCTCAGCACTCGATGTCGCGCACCAGCATGAATTGCTCGCTCTAATCAGAGAGCTTAATCAGTCACTCGGCTTAACCGTGATCATGGTGCTTCATGATGTCAACATGGCCGCCAAATTCAGTGATCATTTGATTGCGCTTCATTCTGGGAAAGTGATTGCTTCCGGTTCGCCTAACGATTTGATGACGCCAGAAACACTAATGCAAATCTACGGAATGGAGCTTGCGCTCTTTAAACACCCTGAGACAGGGCAACCTATCAGCTACATCCCTTAAATCAAAAGGAACCTGTTGTGAAAAAGTTCATCACCATGCTGTTCACAGTATTAGCTTTCAACGCCCTTGCTCTAGAGAGCGTTCACGCACTAGAAATCAAACATGAAATGGGCAGTGTCTCTTTCGATGCTACACCTAAAAAAGTGGTGGCTTTAGATTGGGCACTCACCGAAACCGTATTAAGCCTAGGCGTTGAGTTGCAAGGTGTGGCAGACGCACAAGGTTATCAGCAATGGGTGGTAAAACCTGCGTTAAATGCAGACGTGACAGATGTGGGATCTCGAAGAGAACCAAACCTAGAGCTACTAACAGAACTCAAACCTGACGTCATTTTAATCAGTGAGCATATGGCGGCGGCCTACCACCAGCTCAATAAAATCGCACCTGTCTTGGTTTACAGTGTCTACAGCAAAAAGAAACAACCTCTTGAATCCGCAACTTCGGTTACCCTCTCTTTAGGCAAGCTATTTAACAAAGCACAACGCGCCCAACAAGTGATTGATGAGACAAACAAGAGATTAAGCGATAATGGTGAAAAAATACGTGCCGCAGGCAACTCAGACAAACCACTGATTTTTGCACGCTTTATCAACGACAAAACCTTACGCATTCATAGCCAAGGTTCATTAGCGCAAGCCACCATAAGCAGCATGGGTCTTAAAAACGACTGGCAAGAGCAGACAAACCTCTGGGGTTTTACCACTACAGGTACTGAAAGGCTCGCTGAACACCAACAGACGAATGTGATGATCTTTGGCCCGCTAACGGAAGAAGAGCATAAGAAACTGACTCAATCTCCTCTTTGGCAAGCGATGGCGTTTACGCGTACAGACTCCGTTTACGAACTTCCTACCATCTGGACCTTCGGTGGGCTAATCGCCGCTCAAAGGTTTAGTGACCACATTACCGAACTGCTTATCCAAAAATAATGGCTACCGCAAAGATCGAAAAAACCGTCACCGGGCGATTCAGTATCAAGGCAGCGGCACTACCTGTCGCTGCTGTTTTGTTGATCAGCTCGCTACTGCAAATTACCGCTCCTTACTCGCAAGGGGTTGGCTTGATTTGGGATACGCTGTTTCACTTTGATTCTTCAAATTATCAGCATCTGATTACTCACCTCACCTATTTACCTAGGCTTACCGTCGCTCTCATTTGTGGTTTTGCACTGGCAGTCGCTGGGTGTGTGATGCAATTTGTACTGCGTAACCCCATTGCCTCACCTACCACATTGGGTGTTGCTGCGGGCGCAGAACTCGGCATGGTATTAGGGATCCTTTTAATTCCTGCTAACCTAGCTATCCCAGGGTTTATTCCCGCTTTCATTGGGGGCTGCCTTGCAACAGGCTTAGTTTTTACCTTAAGTTCTGCACGAGGCTTTTCACCATTACACATGGTGTTAGCCGGTATGGTGGTCAGCCTATTTTTAGGCTCACTCAACACCATGTTGCTCATGCTGCATGAACAACGGCTTACCAGTATTTTTGTTTGGGGTGCAGGTGTACTGAATCAGAATGATTGGTCGAGCGTGCAGGTTCTCATACCTTTAGTCTCGATCCCGACGCTGTTATTACTGGTTTTACAGCGTCCATTATCAGCGCTGCAATTTGGCGATAATGTCGCCACTTCGCTTGGTGTAAACATCAAACAAATCAAGTTGCTTTGCTTATCGTTGGCGATCTTTATTACTGCAGCCGTAGTCAGTGAAGTAGGCTTAATCGGATTCGTTGGCATTGTGGCTCCTGCTATCGCTAGGCTTATCGGTGTAAGAGCACTCGCGAAACAGATTCTGGTCAGCGGGTTGGTAGGCAGCTTCATTCTATTGATTGTGGATTTAGTGATTCAGCCCTTCTCTGGCTTCGGTGGCGAACTGCTCCCTACCGGCGCAATGACGGCGCTACTGGGTGCTCCTTTCTTATTGTGGTTACTGCAACGTACCAAGCTGCAATCCGATCTCAAAAACCGCAGTGAAACCATTGAGCACTACAAATTCGTCAGTACGCGTAAAGTACTGGCCGCGATGTCAGTACTATTGATGGCAATGTGTGTTCTTGCCCTTACAGTAGGTAAAAACCAGTTCGGTTGGAATCTTGAACTCAACCCATCGCTATTCGATCTGCGTCTACCGCGTGTATTAGTCGCGCTATTGGCAGGGATCGGGCTTGCGTTTGCAGGCACGATTATTCAACGCATCTCAAACAACCCAATGGCGAGCCCCGAAGTATTGGGGATCAGCTCAGGGGCTGCTCTGGCGTTAGTGCTCGGCACACTATTTGGCACAGCAGTCGGCCGAGAAGAGCAAATGCTGCTTGGTACACTCGGCGCAACTTCAGTGACTGCCGTGGTTTGGTTAATGGGAAGAAAACACAATTTCGCCCCAACGCAAACCTTGTTAACAGGCATCGCGCTAAGTGCAGGGCTCGACGCTCTACTGCGCATCACAATGAGCTCGGGTAATGAGAATGCAACCGCGCTCCTCACTTGGCTTTCAGGATCGACTTATTTAGTCGCGAATCAAGATGTCATTTTGCTCGCCGTTGGGGTTACCATCATCAGTGCAGTGGCGCTGTCTTTGAATCGCTGGATAGAGCTGATTAACTTAGGGGACGTCACCACAAGCAGCCTAGGTATGAACACAACCGCTGTTCGATTGGCTTTGCTTTTGCTAGTCGCGGCACTAACAACTCTGTGCACCATCGTCATTGGGCCATTAAGTTTCATTGGATTATTGGCGCCGCACATGGCGCGTTCGCTTCACCAATATCGCGCGATTCCTCAAATGCTCACTGCAGCATTATTAGGCGCTATCATCATGGTTGCTGCCGACTGGATTGGTCGTACGCTATGGTTCCCTTGGCAGTTCCCGGCAGGTCTATTAGCCTCTCTGATTGGTGGCGGCTACTTCCTCTATCTAATGAGAAAATAAGCACACACGAGAAATCACTTTCTCCGCTTAAAGCCCCGTTTGAAGCCTCTATTTGAAGTCGAGGCTTTAAGCGGGCTCTCTTCTTACCCACTCATTGACACACTTGCCAATAAAGCTATCAATAACCGATCAATTCCCAACGAACCCCTAAATTACCAACCAACCTATCCATTGCAACAGTTTGATTAACATTGTCTTTTGGTTACAAAAACACAACTTATGGTATTTAAGCCTTTTTGTGTTTACCATGGAATCAAGATTAAACACATACTCTGAGCGTCATGGACACAACGACAATTACAAAGCTCCAACAAAATTTGTTATTCAAGGTCATCGCGAGGCTAAAAGCCGACAACGCGAAAGCGGGAAGCAGCCTAAATGAATCATCTTTGGCGCAGCAATTCGAAGTATCAAGAAGCCCTATTCGAGCGGTGCTAAAACACTTGTCAGCGCAAGGCATCACTAAAGTCGTCCCTTATAAAGGGTCTGTATTACAAACCGATGCGGCAGATATCGAAATTTCAGGCCAAGACAACGACCAACAACCTCGCCAAGAACAATTATACCTGCGCGTACTCATGGATTTATTTTTTAGTGAGTTAGGTCAGTCGTTTTCCGAGAAAGACCTGCAACAACGTTATGATGCCAACCGTGGTGAGATGCAAAGCGTACTGCGCCTATTAGAAAACGATGGTATTTTTCGTCGCAGTCCAGGATACAAATGGCAGCTTGATGGTGTGTTGAACACCCTAGAAAGACACACCGAAAGTTATCGCTGTCGACTCATTTTCGAGCCTGCTGGCCTACTCGAACCAACATGGACACTTGATAACAGTGCAATTGAAAGCTGCCGAGATCGCCATGCTCAAGCGATTCAGACCCCAGAATCTGTCAACGCCAGTCAACTCTTTAGCCTCAGTGCTGAGTTTCACGAGCAACTTGCCGCATGTTCAGGAAATCGCTTCTTATTGAGCACCATGCAACAACATAATCGCCTACGTAAAGCGACAGATCTCGTCTCGATGCACATTCAATCTTCGGTCACTAAATCGTGCCAGCGTCGCCTAGAGATCATCGAATTGGTGCTCGAAGGTGACAACCAAACGGCCTCGACAAAATTAGCTCAGCTACTGGAAAATGACATTCGAGTCATGAAACGCACCTACAACGACGTAATGACGGTCTCTATGGAGCAGCGAGAAAGCTTAATCAACAGCATCATGGCAAAAAACAGTTAACTACGTGAGCAGTCAAATCATGGCTGCCCTTATCGTGTCCTTCTACCATCGAAAATACCATTCTGACTTCACGAACACACGAGGGCCTGTTTACCTTTCGTTGTTAAATTTTGTTTAAAAGATCAACAGGCCCTAATACCTGCACTTTCACACCTTCCCTATCTGGCAGGGTAGTTGTCACTGTTAAAATTTAACCAGTTTGGGCGATA
>NZ_JBFSTC010000142.1:0-7631 GCF_041466605.1 Vibrio sp. 10N.247.310.17
CGGAAGGTGGAGTGTCGGTGGGTGTGGCTCAGTATGTTCCAGAACTAAATGCGGCGGTCGGTTACTTGCAAAACAACCGTAACATGAACATGAAAATCGCAATTTCAGTTAAACCACAGAACCCTACAGTGCATTTGGTGATTGGCCACAAGAGTAATGTAGAGAAAGAATATCCACTGTATCGGATCTCACAGACCTTTGTACTACTCATCTAATGAACAGTTAGGAGCGTTATATGTTGTTGTCTTGGTTTAGCGACGACTACCAAGACCATAACCGATTAATACCATCCAATCGAATAACAAGGGAGATTCAGCCCTGTATCGTTGTAATGACTAAACAAGAGGATTACATGAAAAAAGCACTTTTACTAATAGCTTTATTGGCAAGCCCTACGCTCGCATCTCAATTGACAGAAGTATTTACCGATAAATCTGATTGTTCGGTTAAACAAGTAGGTTATGTGCTAAAAGACAATCCAGTTGTTTTTTCTGGCGAACATTGGCGCGGAAAATTTTTCTCCGGATGTAATGCTTTTATCCCCAAGAAAGAGTTCGATAAGGATTTCTCTATTTGCTATCTAACAGGTGTAAGTGTTAAAGCAATAGGTAGCTGTAGGTTTGGCGAGAATACTAATGATGACGGTGTTAAAGGCTACATATTTGAATTTGATGATCAGGGTTCTACATCTTGTAGATTTACATGTGTGAAGCTGTAATGGGGAAAATAGATGCTTCAATCACACCAAAAAATGCAATGTTTGATGTCCCTTATTTTATCTTTGTTCGGCTTTGGAATTGCGCTGACCATGATAGTTTTAGACGTCAACACAGCAGCGAGAATAGCAGGTGTAATAGCGGCTTTCTTTAGTGGTTGGGGCTATACCTCTGCTTTGATTCATTATTAGGCTACTTAAGGCTTAATGTGGGATTACTTCGCAGTGTTAGGGATCTGTTTAATTCCATTCGGTGCATAATTGCAGTCGTTAACTATCGCATTATGCGTGAAGACACCAACTAGAGGGAAAGTTGTCGCATGAAAACAAGTCAGATTTTGGAATTGCTAAGAAAGGCATCACCAACATTACAAGTCAAGATTCAATATAAAAAGTATGGTGCACTACCAATTGGTAAAGTCTACCATGAACCGCCAAGAACCTTCCTCCAAGAAGCAAAAGAGGAAGGGGTATACTCTAATGTTAAAGGGCTATTAGAGCGTCTTGAAAGCATTGATGCCACTGTTCCTTTTGATGCGGATTTAATTTCTGGTGATGATTGGAATTTCCAAGAAGTACAAAGTGTGCTTGAAAGCGAAGGAAAAGTCCTTATTCAAATTTCAGATCCAGTTTTTGATTAAGGGGAAAAATATTATCCACGCCGAGGCTCTGACAGAGAAGATCACCATGGACTTTCAGGTTGTGGATGAGCTTTGTCTGAAGTATTTTCAGAAGTCGATATCGTCATTTCTCCCAAGGAACAACACAACATTGGCAGATGAATCGTAACTTTTTATCGCCTCAATATACAACAAAGCTTAAAGATCTTTCTCAGATCATGTGTTGAGTTATTTATTTCAGATTTGTGTGTGGTCAACTTTCGTGAGGTACGAGCGAATAGTTGTCCATCGCCCAAATCAGACACAGGAACGCCAAAAGCGTTCCCCGTCAGTCATTTAGTATAAAGGATTCGGATAGTTATCCACTTATCCACAGGCCTAATTATCCTAATATGAACCTAATATGAACCTAATAGATCCAAATTGATCCTTGATCGCCTCAAAGCCTTGTCAGTATTGGCTTTATGCATGATCAGGGTGTAGCCTAAACCGTGATAGGTGTATCATAAACTGCATCGGGTGTAGCATGAACTGTAGACGGTGTATCATAGACTGTGTATGGTGTAGCATGAACTGCAAATTATGTTAGTAACTAAATTTGGATATTATCTATGGAAAACAAACTCTTATCGGTGATTAGTGATGGTCTGGTAATATCTGATACACATACTATCCAGCCCAATATATTAATCCGTACAGCCTTATTTACGCCTATTGCTAAGAACAGTAATAAAAGTGATGATCTTACTGTTGTAAAGCATAATGTAAGCGACGAGTTCAGAGATATATCCCTGTACAAACGTGAAGGATACGAATACGCATCTCTCAAAGGTGAAAGACTCAATGTACGAACAGACTTCAAAGTTTGGTGTGGGGTTGTCTTTGCTTTTTCAAAGTATGGTTATGATTCCGACAGAATAACAATGAAGCTCTCTGAATTTACAAAGTTTTGTGGATTCAGTACGCAGATGTTAAACACGAAGTTTCGTAAGCGTATCAAAGAGTCACTAGAGCGTATTCAGAGTCAAAAGATAAGTATGGCTACGAAAGATGGCTCTAAAGCGACATCAACCTCGTTGCTTAAGAAATTTGTTTATAATATGGATACCGATATTATCATCCTGGAAGGAGATCCTGACCTGTGGGAGCTGTATCGTATTGATCGTCAAATCTTAATTAGTATGCGCACCCTTTCGTCTATCCCAAGAGCTGAAACAGCCCAATGCTTATATTTGTTTTTTGCTTGCCTACCCGAAGACCCTTTCCCTGTATCTTTAAGTCGCATGAGAGATCGTCTTGCTTTGAATATGAGCAATAAGGAGGCTAATAGATCGATTAAATCGGCAATTAAGAGACTAGAATCAATTGGTTACTTACATGGGCAGGAAACGACGTGGCATGGTGAATGGGCTTATAAAATCACCAAGCGAAATAAAGCTTTACCCGAAATAAAGTAGCCAGCTTCCAATTGCCAATTACTATTGTGGTGTAACCATAACTGCACGTTTGGGATCGCTATGTCAGGTGTATCCATTACTGTAGTTTTGGGTTGGAAAATCGTATAACGCATACTGTGCACAAGCAATCTTCTTAAATGGTGTATCCAAAACTGCTTCTTTCCGCTTTCATTCTTCTAAAGGTGTAGCCATTACTGTGTTTTCTGTCTATATATTATAGAAAGGTGTAGCCTCAACTGTATTTAGTGCTATACAACTCATTGTTTCTACCTCTTGGTGTAGTGCAAACTGCATTTTATTTTTGTAGTGATTTACTTTTTAATTTTAAGTTATTGAAATTATTTAGTTAAAATATCGCTGCCTTATTTGTGAATATAGCTATTACACTAGGCGTAACAAAGACTGCTATAGTTATTTACGCTTCAAAAAGCCATTTTAAGCACTACTTGGGTGTAGCGCAGACTGTTTCTAATTCTTAAGTCATTAAAAATAGTGGTGTAGCCTAACCTGCTAATGTTAATGCTTTCCTATCTGTAAGCCGCAGCTAAGCCTAAAAAATATTCAAGAAGCCTTATTCATATCAGATCAATATTTTGGCTCGTTGGAATGTAAAGGCAACGATGAAAGTTAGGTTATATCGATTACACCTACCGCTTTCTTTATTGATCAAAAATATTTGTTGTGTCGATCGCTGGTAAACTTTTGGCAAAACTTACCAATGATTAAGCGAAAGTTTACCACCATTATATCTAGGGCTTTTACGCACACCGGTTACACCGCATCTGTGCTTTGCCTGTTTTCCCCTAACTTTTGCACTGTGGCCAACATAGTCAAATCTGTCTATTCTACTTCCATCATTGCGGCCAACACTGCCAGTCTTTCTTTTGGATCTAATGCTTGGTAGTTTTTAGCCCATCGTTGGGCTTTCAGCGTTGCAAAAACATGTTGCGAAACCAAAATGAATGGCAATAGGTAAATGCAATCAGGGAACTTTTGCTTAGCGTAGGATAATTTACTAATTCCCTCTCTACCCCACCTTCAATGATCACGGGTAGAGCAAAACTGGCTAAAAGAACAGATGAGGGCTAAAATGTCTTTACCAAGATTGTAGCGTGAAGCGCAACGCGCTATAGTATCTACATGATAAAATCATTTAAGCATACTGGTCTGGAAAAGTTCTTTGTTAAAGGGACTGCTGCGGGTATCCAAGCCAAACATATCAAAAAGCTAAGGTTACAGTTAGCTGTAATCAATACCGCAAGTGTTATCGCTGATATCAATAAACCTGGCTGGAGACTACATCAGCTAAACCCAAAGAAAGATGATATTTGGGCTATTGATGTTAACGGCAACTGGCGCGTTACGTTTCAGTTTAGAAATGGAAACGCTTTTATACTCGACTATAGGGACTATCACTAATGATTATGCACAACCCTCCACATCCGGGCGAACTAATCCACGATGTGTACCTTGAACCGTTTAACCTTAGTTCTAGAGCCGTAGCCAAGAACTTGGGTGTAAGTCCATCTACTTTCAACCGCATCGTGAAAGGCCAAAGCTCTATCAGCCCTGAGATGGCACTAAAGCTACAGGTTGTACTGGGCGGAACTCCTGAGAGTTGGTTAGCGATGCAACACCAGTATGATTTATGGAAAGCAAAGCAGACTATTAACCTCAAGGCTGTTAAAACTATAGATTTTGACCAGCTAGCTTTGGCTTAGTCAGATTAGCAAGTGATCATTGGGCTCTGAGCTGCGCTAGAGAAGATATTGCAGAGGCTCGTAGAGTTATAAACATTTTTTTAATCCTAACTACTCCCCCGAATGATCGCTCCAGTCAGACTGGACACTGAACTTAAGTGAATTTTCCATACTTGATTCATTTGCAATAATTGAATTAGTGCGCACCCAAACACAAACCAACCTTTTTGCTAGAGCCCTTAATCATTGTTGCAATGGTTAGGGGCTCTTTTAATAAGTGTCCATTAAGGTTTGAATATGCGTATAGAAATGAAAGTTCAAGGTAAGGAATCTTAATGTTTAATGCGAGACCATCTAGATGGAAAATTTGTTCGGGCCTAACTACTTAGTCAACAAAATAACTTGACACTTCTGCTGTATCGTTTAGTATCAGAGTTAACAACTAATCCTATAGGGTGGCGAGGCTTGACCCCATCTCGTAGGAAGAAAAAGCCGACTTTATGTCGGTTTTTTCGTATCTGAAGGATCGATAAGTACATTGAATACGCGAGTCTACATTGACGGTTACAACCTTTACTACGGATGTTTAAAGAAAAGCCCGTACAAATGGCTAGATTTAAAAGCCTTGTTTGAAAGTCAAATTTTGCCTAGCGTTTATCATGAAAACTCTACGCCTCAACTACTTAATCAGGGAATTAAATTCTTTACAGCAAAAATTGTAGAGAAAGCAGCTCTAGATACCAACTCTACTAAAGACCAAGAAACTTACCATAATGCTCTGCAAAAGCATTTGGGAGATGACTTGTGCTTATATGAGGGGTACTACGCAGTTAACAAAGTTCATGTTTACCAAGTTCAGGGAAATACCCTTCCACGAGACTGTGATAGAGTTGAAATCTGGAAGCTGGAGGAAAAACAGAGTGATGTAAACCTTGCTACTGAAGCTTTATTTGATGTGGTAACACAGCAAGACTTAGAACAAATTGTTTATGTTAGCAACGATACTGATATTGCTGCATCAATGATAAAGGTTCGTGAGTACAATAAAATTCGTGTAATTCAAGGCTGGAGCCAGGTAAGAATCGGTCTTGTTATTCCAACAAAACCTGCCACTGACCCCGATGATGAAGAGACTCGAAGAGCAAACAAAACTTTGTCAGAGCTAGCTGATTGGACTGTTAAACACATTACCAAAGAGTGGTTAGAAAAGTCCCAACTTCCTCATAAAGTTCCTAATGGCCGTAGACCTGCGACTATCCCTACCTCTTGGCATCCTGAATCAGAAATGTTTGCTCTTGTGATGGAAGAACTTGGTAAGGTTCATAGCCTTAGTGAGTCATGGCAATGGTTGGCGACTACTAAACCAAATATAGATGGCTTAATTGACTTAACATTGGTCACACCACTTGATGCTCTGCGCACAACAGAAGGGGCTATAGGCATAGGTATCTACACAAATTGAGCAAAAAACGAACTAGCCAACTCTTTCATCCTGTTGATTTCCTCTGTAGTGTAAGAGTTTAATACCTCACACATTTGCAAGAACACCCAGAGACCTGCAAGTAAGGCTGAATGTGTTACTGGCTTTGAACGCTTCGTCAAACGCCCACTTAATTTCACTAAAAAACTCTTAAATTCATTCGCTTCTTCTGACTTGTCTGAGTAAAGCTTGAAAACGAGCGTGGTCGCAACACTGGCTACAATTAATCGTTTGAGTATCAATTCACCCGTTGTCTGTTGCCACTTCTCAAGCTGATGACCATTCGTTTTCAACAGTTTGAACCAAGACTCAATATTCCAGCGGTGGCAATACCACATTGCTATATCTGTCGCATCAACATCGAAAACATTCGACAATAAATACCACCTTGCCAACTCATTGCCTTTTTCATCGGTCACTAAGCTCATAACAAGGCGACATTCAGGCGCTTGCGATGCCAACTTTTCCGACTTTCTCTGTAACTCAACCTTCGTCTCTCCGACAAAAAGATAACCCTCTCTCCCTCGTATTGAAACGACGCCTTTGATATCTGGATTTAGCTTTCGACCAATTACCTCTGCCGTTTTAAATTGCCCTTCATGACGGAAGGTGGAGGTTTTTTTTGTTCGTGTTAGCCAATTTATAGACCCAAAGCGTCTTAAGTCTTTTGCTGAATCTGCTTCCCTGTCGACAACGTGGACTAAGGGCTTATCTAAGCGCAATTGTTCTTGCCACTGAATGCTTTCAAATAACGAGTCCAGATGGCTTTGTTTTGGTTGAATGTCTTGAGACCGACATTGATAAATTCCTTTATCAGTCAATAAGTTCAGACCTGCTGGAGCAATAGGCTCTCCCGTCTCAGCATCAACGAGTAGAGAGGTTTGTAGCTCATAACCCACATCCATAGCATGAGACATCTGGGTCTTATCAAACTTACTCTGATGTTTAGAAAAATTGATACGACACCAGTCATGTGCCATCAAGACATAGCGACTTTGAGTGTCTTTTACTCCAGTTCTTGCCAGCCCGAGCATCGGACTACTCAGCATAGGGAAGGTCACATTGTCATTGTGGTAAAAGCGCCATGTGGCTTGGGTCGAAGCCCAAGATTGCGTATGGTGCTCTAATGATTTAGCCCCAGGGGCATTAGTCGAATTCACAGTCATATGTTCCATAACAATGGTCTGATAACGTTTAGAGAGTCTTGATTCTAAGAGGCACGGTAAATGATGTTGTTCGAAAAGAGTCATAATCAGTAAAGTGAAAGAATAGTTAACTCTCTTGATCACTGATCCGTGGTTCAGTTCCCTTAATCAAATTAATTGCTCAATATGCGACCAATCTGTGTAGATACCTATGGCTATAGGGGTTTATGATCATGCTAAGGCTTATGTTAAGTACAAAATTAATAAGCAAACTAATCTGGGCTAGCCATATTGATCTTCACCATCAAAACTGGCCACCAAGTTAAGCCTCTTTCCATACTTTTATTTATTCATTGCTACAATGATTAAAGATTGAGCCTCCTAATCATTTAAGTGATTGTCCATTAAGGTGTAACTTTATGGACATTACTCACAATCATCTAATAACTGTTCAGTTAGTCTTTATAATTTAAAGTGAACATGTACACTTGTGTATCAATATCTTTAAGTTCAC
>NZ_JBFSTC010000143.1:0-7596 GCF_041466605.1 Vibrio sp. 10N.247.310.17
TTTGTAGCTGTTTAATAGAATGAAAGGTGCTGCATTAACAATGAATGCACTCCTGTATTAAATGCATAAATATTTCGCATCGTTGACTGTAATTGGAAGGTTTTGTCCAAAAGCTTCTCAGGTGTCGTCTACTCGACCAAAGTGTGGTAAAGCAATAACTAAATAGAGAGTTCAGACAGGATCTCTGTTTTTCATTGCAGTCATTTCAATGACTGTTTTATTGTAAACTACAATTCACTTTAAGATTTTTATAGTAAAATAGTTTTTACTATAATTATTTGGGGTATTGCGCACATTTCCCCGAAAAGTTCATTCTTCATTTTATGGCTAAGTTAAGTCACAGAAGTAATATCACCTAACTCAGCGTCTGAGGTAATTGGGTGGACGCTTTCGATCATACTTTCCAAGTTCAGCATGTCTTCTTTTTCTTCAAAGACGTAGTGTCCCGTCAATTGAATATGCCCCCAGGCTACTGGTGAAATATTTGCTAGGAGATCGATAGCATCATCATTTTTTTGCTTCTCGAAACGTTCTACAAGGGCAGATAGCAATGCTGAATTGTGGTAAATTATGCAATTGGCAATCAGACGGGCACAGTCGTTCCATTGCTCAACCTGATAATCATTTCCACCCCGTAACTGATCTCCGTTAAGGTTTCCTATTGCACGGCGAAGCTGATGATAGGCTTCACCCCGGTTCAGCGCTTGTTGGACAAACTGCCTCAAATCCTTTCTATCAATATAATCAAGCATGTAAAGGCACTTAATCAAGCGGTCATATTCTCGCAGAGCGGCGAGTGTCCGGCTACCTCGCTTACTGTTTGACAGCTTACGAATGATGACGTGTTGTTCCGTTGACTTCCGGCTCAGAGAGCAAATGATATGTTGGATCCGCTCCCACTCTTCTTTAATTAACTTTATGCGAATTGGTTTTTTAATCTTGATCTCAAGATCCCCATCTATATTGACCTCAAACACGTTTTCAAAAGCATGCTTGAATTTGGCGTATCGAGGTGAAAACTGATAACCGAAAATATCTAGAACAGCGAAGTTCACATTATTGGTACCGTGGTTATCTGTCGCCAGAGATTTTGGCTGAATGTCACTGCTGTTGTTATACAACAGATCAAATGCGTAGTGTCCTTCATATTCATTAGCCGATATCACTGTCGTATTTAAAGGCACATGGTTTGACACTAACGTCATAGCCGAAACCCCTTTACCTTTCTGGAAATACTTTGCTGAGTACCTGGCTTTGAACGTATTAATACGGCAAGCATGTTTCTGGCCATCAATACTGCCAAATGGGGCGGATTCATTAATGGTGTAATGGCGAAAAATGGGAAGCCTAGCGAGGGCATTCGAAATCAAATCATTAGCAGCCCCAGTTGTTTCCGGTCTAATGTAACTGTCATTAACAGAGCGAAGAATACCGATACTTCTGTCTGATGAGGTGGCAAGACGGTGCAGGCCGTAGTTTGCACCGTTCCCAAAGATACAAGCAATCAAGTCGTGACTTCGTGCTTCAGTGTTTCTTTTTCTCAATGAGAGACTCTCGAATGCCTCAAGATAGCCAGTTTTTCTGCTGACATAATTCATGATGTCAATTATTCCCATATGCTGAACCTGACTGTATACGGGATTGTCCAGGGGTGTTTTCCAACGTCGGTTTGCCAAGCTCCAAGCAAGGCGGCTAGATCGGGGCTGAACTCGGACAAAGTCGTTGGCATCTGCGTTAATGTTGGCGGTGACCTTTCCTAGCTTTTCAACAAAGCGATTATCAAGTTCTGCCAGAGTATGTTCAATCGAATTGGATAGTCGTTCTAGGCCTGTTTTCTCTATCAGAGATGCTTTGTCCTTCTTCCATACATCTAAAGGGATGAGATCGTCCTCAAGTCGTTTGTTACGTTCACTCTCACTGACATACACCTTACCAGTGTCTATCATTCCTGAAATTTTACGGTAGAGGTAAAATTCAAACCTGACGCGGTTAGTATCTCCGTCAGTAACGAGATGTTTCAAATCACTATGCGTGACTAGCCTGAGATCCATCGACGTCAGTTTCTTGTTGGTAAGTAGCTCTTCTCTGGCATTTGAAATTTGTGCCCTCAACGCTGGCTGGCCAGCCTCACATTCAATGTCGAGAGCAAGAAATAACTTCCTCAGGCTGCCCGCTGTTTTACGTGACTGGCTATCAGTGTATTGCCATTGATATTCTGCCCGATTAAAGCGGCCATCAACCAGATGGGTGCTGACCAACAATATGTCTTCCGGAGACATAGTTGAAAATGCAGTTTTTCTTAGTTCACCAAACGTAGTGTTGTCACTAATATTGTCATCGGTAAAGTACCTGAGTATGTTTCCAGCCGATTTAAGCGTGTCCTGAATGATGTCTAGCTCTTTGGCAACACGCGATCTTGCTGATTCTATCCGAGACTCATGGTGCTTTCTAACTAGGTAATTGAAGCTCGACACCAGCCGATCATTTGCTTCCCTATAACGGTAGA
Organism: Vibrio sp. 10N.247.310.17; assembly: GCF_041466605.1. Classification (NCBI taxonomy): domain Bacteria; kingdom Pseudomonadati; phylum Pseudomonadota; class Gammaproteobacteria; order Vibrionales; family Vibrionaceae; genus Vibrio; species Vibrio sp. 10N.247.310.17. The sequence continues at coordinate 2,507 of NZ_JBFSTC010000143.1, forward strand.
AGATATAACAGGAAAGATAGAGCAGTCCCTGCCATTTTGGAGATCGTCGTAGTTGAAAAGTTGAACCTGAGCGGATGAGGGACGTGTAATAAATCATATTTCCTCGAGACAGACCGAGTTCAGACAACAACTGTTTCACCTCTGGATAAACCGTTCGAAGGAGCTGCATTGTGCTCAGTTCGCGTTCTAATTCCGATGGACTGAAATCCCGTGCAGTTCCCTTGAACCCTGACAGACCATTTAACACTCCTTTGTCATTCAATATATGGCTGAGTTTTTCCTGAGTTGTCGCCGACATTCTTTCTGACAATATTTGAGTAGTACGGTTTCTTTCTGCAGTCAGTGTCGCAGTAACAAGATCTTGAAGGGTACTGTAGCCAGGCAAGGCGATGCGGTTCTGACCGAGAAAGGCCAAGCATTCATCAAGGATATATTTAGGCTCCGTGCTGATGGTGGCCACATCAGCTAGCCGAATGGACAGGCGACGGCTTTGTTCTTGTTTTAGTTGACTAAACCCGAGAGCAGAGAGCGTTTGTGATACCATATTTGCCCTAGCTCCCTTGGAAACACTCCAATCCCACCTTGGTATGTCGAGTTTGAAGGTGTCGCAGATGTACCGTGTATCTTCTTCTGTATCACATAGCTGAAAGTGAGGTATCACCGGCTTTGCCCTGAAATACCCGATAAGGAGAATCATGTATATTTTGGTTTCGGTTTTGAGTAACCCGTTAACAATATCGAGTAGGCTGTCATCCAGAGAGAAATACTCTTCCCGTTCAGTTTGATTGAAGACCGGCAGCCGATAGAGTTCTTAATTTCGTCGTCCGTCAGGAGTTGTATCCTCTTGCCTGTACTTCCAATCATGTATGCTTGTTACCTTTAATATAGTTTCTCATTTCAATGCCAAGAAGCAGGATACGAGTTTCAGTCTCTCCAAGTCTGGCGACAATCTTACTTCCTCAGGTAGCTATAGAGGGTTTCGCGGCTGATACCGTACTCTTTCGCTAGGTTGGTTCTAACTTCTCCGGCATTCGCCCTTGCTTTGAGATCTTTAATCTGTGTTTCATCAAGTGCACGCTTTCTTCCCCGGTATTTTCCCTTTCTTTTAGCAATCTCTATCCCTTCTCTCTGCCGCTCCTTAAGAAGGGATCGCTCAAATTCCGCAAATGCCCCCATAACTGAGAGCAAAAGCTGGGACATCGGAGAATCATTATTAGTAAATGTAAGTTTCTCTTTGCAGAACTGGATATCGACGCCCTTCGATGTCAGGTTTCTGACGAGAGTACGAAGGTCATCAAGATTTCTTGCAAGGCGATCCATGCTATGGATTATGATGGTATCGCCTTCTCGCGCAAACTGGAGCATTTCTTCGAGCTGAGGCCTATCGATATTCTTTCCCGATGCCTTATCGATAAAAGTTCTGTCTGTGGCAATACCGTCAAGCTGACGATCTGGGTTCTGGTCAAATGAGCTTACCCGGATATATCCAATTTTCTGTCCTTTCATTACGTTTCTCCCATAAAGTGTCAAGATAGGGTTATAGACGTTTATAGTTCGTTGTCAATGTTTGTGAAAACACACCCTATTTTGACACACTTTCTATAACTCGCCTGACGTCAATATAGGGTATACCTCATATTGACTAGGGTTGTGAACCACAAGAAGATTTATTATGATTAACTTTAAATCACATTGATTAGGAATGCATCATGAATACAAAGGTTGTTACTGCGCATGTTCCTTTACAGCTAGCTGATAAAGTTGATGAGTTAGCGCAACGTCTCGAACGTTCTAAAGCTTGGATTGTTAAGCAGGCTCTAGCTGATTGGATCGTCATGGAAGAAGAACGATATAAACTAACGATTGAAGCGTTAGCTGATGTTGATAATGGTCGAGTTATTGACCATCGGTCAGTCCAGGCTTGGGCTGAAAGTCTGGGAAGTGAATCTACAAAGGACGTGCCAAGGTAATGGAAATAAAATGGACCAGTAAAGCCCTCTCCGATTTAAGCCGGCTCTATGAGTTCCTCGTTTCCGCTGATGACATTGCGGCAGTAAAAATCGTACGTTCATTGACCAGCGCTCCGGATGTTTTGTCAGATCAGCCAAGGTTGGGAGAGAGGCTCGATGCTTTTGAGTCCAGAGAAGTCCGTAAACTTTTGGTTGGCAACTATGAAATGCGGTATGAAATACAGGAATATACCCTGTATGTGCTTCGTATCTGGCATACCCGAGAGAAGCGCTAAACCACTCGATAGTTCTATTAACTCACATTATCGCCCATGCTAGGAGCATTATGTCTCAACAATTTCTTCCTTCGTTTGATGGAAAGACACTCACTGAGGAACAGTGGTACATCCTGGATAAAGCATCATTAGGCCAAAGCCTTATAATAAATGCGTTTGCCGGAACCGGCAAAACTTTCACGCTACGCGCACTGGCATCCAAGCCGTTATCTGATAAGAAAGGTCTTTATCTCGCTTTCAACAGAAAGATTGTTGACGATGCTACAACTGCATTTCCTGAGAGCGTTGATTGTAGAACCATTCACTCGTTTGCATACAGAGATGTTGGTGTGAAGTACGCGAGGGCTGGCCGTATGAAGCAATTCCTTAATGCATCGATATTGTGCGATAAGATATTAAAAGGCAGCCCAGATTTATTCGGTGTTCCGCCTATCCGTGTATGCAGCATGATTCTTTCGGGAATAGAAGCATACTGCCACTCTGCCGATACAGAAATCACACACCAACACCTGAACAGCATTAATTTAGTAGGTGTAGCTGCAGAGCTTGTCGATGAATTCAGAGAAACCCTGTTGTACTTTGTAAATTCAGTGTGGGAACTTCTCAACAATTCTGCCTGCGACCTCCCTATCACCCCTTCTGTATACCTGAAACTTTGGGCACTGAAAGAGCCTCAGCTGAAGTACGACTATATCCTTATAGATGAAGCTCAGGATCAAAACCTCGTTGTCATCGATTTGCTATCCAAGCAGTCTCATTTACAGCAGATTTGGGTGGGCGATAAATATCAGCAAATTTATGGATTCAGAGGAGCCCATAATGCACTAGAGTCCATTGATATTGAGACCCGTTGCTCTCTAACGCAGTCCTACAGGTACGGTGAAGAGATTGCGAAGTATTGCAACAGCCTTCTCAGCGTTCATTTCGGAGACAAGACCGATATAAAAGGTTTTCCGGGAATAAAGTCCGCTCTTTCTGATGAGTTTGAACCTGATGCAATTATTTGTCGGTCGAATTTTGCAGTTATCGCCGAGGTAGCATACCAAACCTATATCGAGAAGAAGAAAGTAGCTGTCAACGCAGATGTACGAGCCTTGAGTAGTGACCTTAAAGAGGCACAGAAACTCTTCGACGGTCGGCGTTCAAAGCATCCCGACTTCATTCCATTCAAGGATTGGTTTGAGGTTGTCAATTTCTCCAAGACAGATGAGGGTGTCCACCTAAGGACAATGGTAAATCTCGTAGAGCAGTACTCTATTCCTTTGCTCCTAGATCTCCTGTACCGGGTGCAGTCAATCAAAGAAGCACACGCAGATATCGTAGTGACGACTGCGCACCAAGCGAAAGGAAGGGAGTGGAATATTGTCAGGCTAGCGGACGATTTCAGAGGCCAGGGGCACAGTAAATACAGTGAAGAAGAAGGCCGCTTACTGTATGTAGCGGCAACACGAGCAAAGAGTGTTCTCGATATATCTGATTGCTTGGCTGCGGCACTACCCATACCAGAAGTCTTAACCCCAGAATGCACTGCGGAGTAAGTAGGATATGCCATTCATCGGACACGACACTGAAAACAACAGGCGGATAAACATTCTGGATTGTGACTCCCCGAGAGAGTCATTCAAGAGGGGGCAGATAATCTGCCGCTACTGTAAAGAAGAAATGGTCATTCGGGGAAACTCGCACTCCAGTGTCCCGAAAATTCACTTTATGCACCTGTCCAATGAATGCAAGAGTGAATATAAGCATCACCCAGAGAGCCCAGAACACCTGTACTTTAAAGAGCTACTGGCTACAGACTTAGCCAAAGATCTGAAAGAGTACCAAAGTGCAAAAGTGCAGATTGAGTGTCCTGTTGACTCAATCAAAAGGATCATTGACGTGGCTTTCATCTTCCCCAATGGCTGGGTTGTGGCCCACGAAGTCCAGTTAAGTGCAATCACGCCTGAAGAGTTAGAGGAAAGAACGAATGACTATCGACGTGCAGGAATCGATGTTTCTTGGTGGCTTGGCAAAAAAGCAAATACCAGCAAGAATCGGCAGTGGTGCTACGAGAACCTTGGCGAATGCCACTCCATTGATTACGAGAAGTTGGTTCAGCATACGTCCGAAAAATAAAATGGTTAGGTATGGCTCTAGGGAGCCCCTGCCGTGCAGCTCACTTTGGTGGAGTACCTCGTCGGACTGGTCAGGTGAACTCTCATACCCGATTATTCCGGCAGATAAAGAAAGGGCACCCAATCAAGCAATGCTTCCACATACGCTTGCTCATAGGCTACTTTTTAATACACTCCTTTGCTGGGCAATATATACGCCCCTGCCCAAATCTAGGCTCTTAAAGGGAATTGGCTCCCCGATCCATCAATCTCAGGCGGCGGCTCTTCTGGGGGCATGGGAGGATGTTGGGGTTCTGATCAAAACAGGAAAAGGAAAAACAGCAGCATATAAGATCGTTGATGACTATCGATACGGCAGTTGGCCAAGAGCTACGAATGAACAAAGAAAGCACTGTTATCAAAGAGTATTAAGGTACTTTCCATCCGAAATCAACCTAGACGCAGTTAAAGAAAGAGCTACCAACCTAAGAAAGATCTGCACTGATAGCCCTGATTTTTCTCTTTAAAAATAGCTAGTTAAACTATTGGTGTACAATATTTCCCCAATATTCGCGTGGCCACTTATACGGAGAATGAACTTTTCGGGGAAATGTGCGCAATACCCCTATTTCTAACCTATTACTTTGACATTTAAATTTTGGTAAATTAATATTTACCTTATTATATTTACGGTAAAGGTTAATTTACTATGGGAAGAGGTAACATTCAGGTTAGCACTGTTGCTAGTG